>JASFME010000097.1:0-8031 GCA_050117725.1 Granulosicoccaceae bacterium
GGTCATGCATGTATTCAATCGGGTCTTCAATGGTCAGGATATGCCCGGTCCTGTTACGGTTACGATGGTCGATCATCGAGGCCAGCGTCGTCGACTTACCGGAACCTGTCGAGCCGACCACGAGCACCAGGCCACGTGGTTCCATCACCAGTTCATTGAGAATCCCTGGCAAGCCCAGTTCTGCAATCGTCGGGATGTCGGTCTTGATATGGCGTACCACCATGCTGACCTCACCACGCTGCTTGAACACGTTGACACGAAAGCGCCCGATACCGTTTGCCGTGAAGGCCAGGTTCATTTCCAGTTCGGACTCGAATTCCCGGATCTGCGCCTCTGACATAATGCCGTAGGCAAGCACTTTGACGTTGCCCGGTTGTAACCTCGTCTCGGTAACAGGCTTTAACAGACCCTCGACTTTCGCATTGACCGGCGCACCGACACTGAAGAACAGGTCCGATGCATTCATGTCCACCATTAAATTTAGGAAAGGTTCAAGATTCATTCATGTCTCCTGTTTGCCCCGGGCCACTGTCCCGGGTCAAGAAATCCGCCAGGCCGTATAGCCGTGTTCCTCTTGCTGCGCGGCAGGTGTGTAATTGCGTGTCATGGGCTGTCACCGGCGCATTGCCTGCGAACCGGCACTTACTCCTAATATACAATGTGCTCGGCTCCTGGGCCTGTGCACAGGTCCGGTTTTATCAAACATTTCAATATTAATTCTCAACTCATTGAAATACAAAGTATTATTAGCCTGTACGGCTCATACCACGTCAATTAATTTTATTCCCGGATAAGACCATAAGTATATTCTTATGATTTCAATCATAAATCGTGAGTGTTAATTATGCATCAATGGGCCTATATTGCCCAGCCTCGATAGTGGAGGAGCAGTCATAACCCGGCAATATCTGCCGTTTATTCTGCTACCAGCCCGCGCTAAGCTGCGGCTCCTCTCCACCAGAGACACAGTTTTTATTGACCATCAGGAGGCCTGTTATGGCTAAGAAATATGATGCGGGTGTAAAAGAATACCGCGAAACGTACTGGATGCCGGAATATACGCCGAAAGATACTGATATCCTGGCATGCTTCAAAGTAACCCCTCAGCCGGGTGTGCCACGTGAAGAAGTTGCTGCGGCGGTTGCTGCCGAATCTTCAACCGGTACCTGGACGACCGTCTGGACCGACCTGCTGACTGACCTGGATTACTACAAGGGTCGTGCCTATGCGATCGAAGACGTACCGGGCGACGACACCTGTTTCTACGCATTTGTTGCTTACCCGATCGACCTGTTCGAGGAAGGTTCGGTTGTTAACGTCATGACCTCGCTGGTCGGTAATGTATTCGGCTTCAAGGCCCTGCGTGCCCTGCGCCTGGAAGATATTCGCTTCCCGATTGCCTACGTCATGACCTGTAATGGACCGCCCCAGGGTATCCAGGTTGAACGTGACCTGCTCAACAAGTATGGCCGTCCCCTGCTCGGTTGCACCATCAAGCCGAAGCTTGGTCTGTCTGCGAAGAACTACGGCCGCGCCTGCTACGAAGGTCTGCGTGGCGGTCTCGACTTCACCAAGGACGACGAAAACGTCAACTCCCAGCCGTTCATGCGCTGGCGTCACCGTTTCGACTTCGTTATGGAAGCCATCCAGAAGGCCGAAGCCGAAACCGGCGAACGCAAGGGTCACTACCTGAACGTTACCGCCCCGACTTCTGATGAAATGATGAAGCGTGCGGAATACGCGAAGGAAATCGGCGCACCGATCATCATGCACGACTACATCACTGGCGGTTGGGCGGCCAACACCCAGCTGGCACAGTGGTGTCAGGACAACGGCATGCTGCTGCACATTCACCGCGCGATGCACGCCGTACTTGACCGTAACCCGCACCACGGTATCCACTTCCGTGTACTGACCAAGATCCTGCGTCTGTCAGGTGGTGACCACCTGCACTCAGGTACGGTTGTCGGCAAACTCGAAGGTGACCGCGAAGCAACCCTGGGCTGGATCGACACAATGCGCGATTCATACATCAAGGAAGATCGTTCACGCGGCCTGTTCTTTGACCAGGACTGGGGCGCCATGCCAGGTGTTCTGCCAGTTGCCTCGGGTGGTATCCACGTATGGCACATGCCGGCGCTGGTCAGCATCTTCGGCGACGACTCAGTACTGCAGTTCGGTGGCGGTACCCTGGGCCATCCATGGGGCAACGCTGCCGGTGCGGCTGCCAACCGAGTTGCGGTTGAAGCCTGTGTTGAAGCACGTAACTCAGGTCGTGAAATTGAGAAAGAAGGTAAGGACATCCTTACTGCTGCGGCAGCACATAGCCCAGAGCTCAAGATGGCGATGGAAACCTGGAAAGAAATCAAGTTCGAATTCGACACTGTCGACAAGCTGGACGTGGCTCACAAGTAAGCACGGCCGTTTACAGGATGGCGAGTTGAAACTTCAACTCGCCGCCTCCTGAATATTCAGGAGCGAATTTGAAACCTTATTGAGGAAATTACAATGAGTGAAATGCAAGATTACAAATCAAGCTTGAGCGATACTTCTAGTCGCAAGTTTGAAACATTTTCTTACCTGCCGCCTATGTCTGCCGAGCAGACTCGCAAGCAGATCGAGTATATCGTCAGCAAGGGCTGGAACCCGGGCATTGAGCACACTGAACCGGAAAATGCCAAGAGCAACTACTGGTACATGTGGAAACTGCCGATGTTTGGTGAAACGGATGTTGACGCGATCCTCGCCGAAATTGAAAACTGTCACAAAGCCCACCCAGACAATCACGTTCGTCTGCTCGGTTTTGATAACTTTGCACAATCGGCAGGTGCTGCGATGGTAATCTACCGCGGTAAGACTGTTTAATTACGCGGGGCAGTATAAAAACCAAAAGCCCCTGCCCGACACCATACGGTCAGGGGCTTTTTTTATATACATGGATGTATTGTATGCAGCGAATAATGAACGACTACTTCAATCCTTATTAAAGGAAGTACATTAATTATGTCAAAACCGGACAAGTACATAGGCATCAACAATGATATCAATGGCGGCATGACCACCATTGGCAAGATCATTCGTGATGCGTGGGTATTTGGTCTCATACCGGAAACCGAAACCTGTGAAGGCTGGAACCTGGCCGGTATTGATAACCTGTTACAAAAGGTCAATGCCGAGTGGGACAAGTATGGTTGCCTGGTTAGCCAACTACCTGAGGATTTACGCAAACGTCACGAAAAGATACATGGTGAAGCCATTGCCAAAGCCAGGGCCGCAGGGTGGAGTGGTGAAACCGAAACCGATCATGAAGACTAGAGGATGAGTTATGTCTACTGTCAATATTGAACAATACAAAATCCACGAAGAGCCTTACTACGAATCAGTAGCGGATGAGATTGCATTGTACGAGGCAGCCTATGATGCACGTATGCCCATGATGCTGAAGGGCCCGACAGGCTGTGGCAAATCCCGCTTTGTGGAGTACATGGCCTGGAAACTGGGCAAGCCCCTTATTACCGTTGCCTGTAACGAAGACATGACTGCCTCTGACCTGGTTGGCCGTTTCCTGCTCGACAAGGAAGGCACCAAGTGGCAGGACGGGCCGCTGACGACTGCCGCCCGCCTTGGCGCAATTTGTTACCTCGATGAGGTCGTTGAAGCACGCCAGGACACCACGGTTGTGATCCATCCTCTCACCGACCACCGTCGCACGCTGCCGCTGGACAAGAAAGGTGAGCTCATCGATGCCCATCAGGATTTTCAGCTCGTGATCTCGTATAACCCGGGTTACCAGAGCCTGATGAAGGACCTGAAACAGTCCACGAAGCAACGTTTCGGCGCCCTTGATTTTGATTACCCGGAAGAAAAAATCGAGACCGATATTGTTGCCAGGGAGTCCGGTATAGATGCCGACACCGCGCACAAGCTTGTACAGATTGCCCACCGTGCGCGTAACCTGAAAGGTCATGGCCTCGATGAGGGGATCTCGACCCGTTTGCTCGTCTATGCGGGAAATCTCATCAACAAGGGCATCGAACCGGTCGCTGCCTGCAGTATGACCATGGTGACACCACTGACCGATGATCCTGACATGCGCGATACGCTGAACGCCGCAGTGCAGACGTTTTTTGGTTGATAAAACCCAACGCAGAGGCGCCAAGGCGCAGAGATCGCAAAGTATTTTAGTTATTATCTCTGCGGACTTGGCGTCTCAGCGTCTTTGCGTTAGAGATTTTTATTAAATGTCTATCAAACTCGAAGATTACGAAGAACAGCTCGAAGATGCTGCGCCAGAGGTACGTGACGTACTTGAGTCGACGTTTTCCGAGGCGTCACATGTCATGTCGCCCGCCGGCCTGCAGGCCTACCTTGACGGCGCCAGGGGCCTGTGTGGTCTCGGTCGTGGCACCGATCTGGTGATCTCATACCTGCAGAACATGCCCCTCGTGGTCAAGGAATGCGGTGAAGACGTCATCACTGACTGTATTACCGCAGCCATGAAACTGGCCTCCATGACCTCGGGGGAAGTCATCTCGCTGCTGTTTAGCAGTCTGCCGACCGCCTCACGACGACTCGGCGATGCCGAACTGCTGCGCGGTTACCTGACCCTGATCCACCAGCTTTCATCAACCGCCGCACGCGGTGTGCGGCCAATGCTCAACCACATTGATGAGCTGCTATCCAAGCTGACCCTGAGTGGTCTGCGCCGCTGGGCCAACTTCGGTGCCCAGGCCTATCGCCGTGACTTCGATAACCTGACCTCCTATTTCAACCTCGATTCACAGGACTCACTGGCGGTATTGCAAAAAGAGCGTCGTGGCACGCTGTTCATTGATGTACAGCGCAAATTGAACTTCTACCTGCGCGCCCTGTGGGGCCGGGACTTCTTCCTGCGCCCGACCGGTGCCGACTATACCGACTTCCGCCCCTATATCGAGGCGCACATCGTGCACATGCCGGATGCGGTTGATGCGATAGGCGATGTCTCAGGACTGGAGCTGTACCGTGCTACCGCCGCCCACATGGCCGCGCATCTTTGCTATACCGACTCGCCTATCTCCGCTGAACAACTCAGTCCGGCGCAAATGTTCTTCATCGGTTTTATTGAAGATGCACGCATTGAATACAAAGCCATTAAAGACTTCCCCGGCCTGAAAAAACTCTGGCGCTCTCTTCTCGATGTGGATCTTGAAGGTGATGTTGAGCACCCCGCCATGCTCGTACTCGAGCATGTTGCGTTAATGTTACTGGACTCGTCCGTTAAAAGTGATGACCATGAACTCAACAGTTTGTGCGAACAGTTCCACTCCAGAATTGAAGACGAGCAGGATAACAACCAGTTCTCATGGCATATGGGGCTGGAACTCTTCAACCTGTTTGCCAGCCGTAAGGAAATGCCAAGCTTGCGTATTCTTGAGCGAATCAGGATACCGTATCGTGATGACAACCGCTTTGTCTGGGAATTCGAGGAGTTCACTTTCGACACCTTCGAGGAGTATGTTGCAGCCAGCCAGCGGCAGGTGCGCAAGACTGTGAGCGTGGTGGAAATGGCCAACGAAGTGGACTGTGAACTGGCCGGTGATGATGCGCAGGAAATCTGGACCTGTGATACTGAAATGTTCCCCTACGAAGATGATCTTGAAAGCACCAAGAGCTTCAATGACATGTGGGGCAAGGAACCGATCTCTGATCCTTTCCACTACCAGGAATGGGATTACCAGATCCAGCTACACCGTCCGGACTGGGCAACTGTTTATGAACGTCGTCAAGCCAGGGGCAATCCGGAAGATATAGAAAAAATTCTTACCGAACATAAGCCGATCGCGCATCGTATTAAACAGATCATCGATCTGCTGACACCGGAAGGTGTACAGCGTGTACGTAACATGGAAGACGGTGACGAGATCGATATCAATGCCGCAATCGATGCCATGGTCGCGATACGCATGGGTGAGCAACCGAACCCGCGTATAACCATGCGAAATGTCATCAAGAACCGTGATCTTGCCGTGGTCGTACTCATGGACCTGTCCGAGTCCACCAATGAAAAGGTGCCCGGCTCGGACAAGACCATCCTGCAACTGACCCGTGAAGCCGCCACACTAGTCGCGACAGCAATCAATGGTATTGGCGATCCGTTTGCCCTGCATGGTTTTGCCTCTGACGGTCGCCATGACGTGCAGTACTACCGCTTCAAGGACTTTAACCAGCGCCTCGATGATGATGTGAAGTCGCGCCTGGCAGGTATGCAGGGTGGCCTGTCGACGCGCATGGGGGCTGCGATGCGACACGCCGGGGCACACCTGTTACGGCAGCCGGAGCACCGCAAGTTGTTGCTGCTCGTTACTGATGGTGAACCATCCGATATCGATGAACGTGATCCGCAACACCTGCGCCACGATACGAAGAAGGCCGTCGAGGAACTGCACAGTAAGGGTATTCTCAGTTACTGCCTGACACTCGATGCTTATGCTGATAGTTATGTAAAACGGATCTTCGGCGAAAACAATTACACGATTATTGATAACGTGCAGCGACTGCCGGAAAAACTTCCGCAGTTGTTTGCCAGCCTGACTGCATAACAGTAGTAACGAGAAACTCATGAACGAACAAGCAAAAGCACTGCGTAATCCTTCCCTGACCGTACTGGCCAACATGATTTTCTGGAGCCGCTGGCTACAGGCCCCCCTGTATATTGGCCTGATCGTCGCGCAAGGCGTTTACGTGTTTTTGTTCATAAAAGAACTGATTCACCTGGTTGCTGATGCAAATACGTTTACAGAAGTCCAGATTATGTTGATCGTCTTGGGACTCATTGATGTCGTCATGATTGCCAACCTGCTGATCATGGTCATCATCGGTGGCTACGAGACCTTTGTTTCCCGGCTAAACCTGAAAGAACACCCGGATCAACCACAATGGTTGTCGCATGTGAATGCGACAACGATGAAGATCAAACTGTCCATGGCACTCATCGGTATCTCGTCCATTCATCTGCTCAAGACCTTCATTAATGCTGACCAGATGACCGAGAGCACGATAAAGTGGCAGGTGCTAATCCACCTGACTTTCCTCGGTTCGGCGATTGCCATGGCAGTCACCGACTACATCATGAACAAGAGCATTGCCGTCGCACACGGTACAGAGCATTAGGCATCAAGCACATGTATAACCGCCTTGATGATGTGCCCGTCTATGCTCAGCGCCCGGGCAGCATCAATGCGAATTACTACAATCATGTGCAGCTTGCGCTGAAACGACTCGGTGAGGAGATCCGCCTGCCGATACCGCGACTCAAGCACCTCGATCTGATCCTGCAGAAAAATGCCTGGATTGTCGTCGACCGCGTGCTTAATGATGTGCCGGTCGTGGCCTGGACGGATTTTGAGGTCACCCACCGTGACAGCCTGCACGAGCCGATAGCCTGCCAGATCAAGTATTACCATGCCAATGCGGCCCTGATCATGCGACGCACACTCGAGGCCATGGAACTCATACTTGGCGAAGAATTGGCCGGGATGCTGCCAGATGAATTATCGGATGTCCTCGAGTTCAAGAAGAAAGATGACTGACACGATAATAGATTTCATACGCCACGGCGAACCGATCGGTGGCCGTGCCTACCGTGGTCATAACATTGACGATCCGTTGAGCGAAAAGGGCTGGCAACAGATGTGGGATGCCGTCGGTGAGCACTGTCCCTGGTCGCACATCGTCAGTTCTCCCCTGCTTCGCTGCCTCGATTTTGCCAGAGCACTGGCCGACAAACACGACCTGTCCATCAGCATAGATGAGCGCCTCAAGGAAGTCGGTTTTGGCGAATGGGAAGGCAAAACCCCGGATCAAATCAAGCAGCAGCGATTGACCGAATACAGCGCGTTTTATGCGGACCCGGTGAACAAACGCCCACCCGGCGCCGAAGACCTTGATAGCTTTATTCAACGGGTGACCAGGGCCTATCAAGACATTGCCGACTACTATACCGGGAAGCAGGTCCTCGTGGTCGCCCATGCCGGCGTTATGCGTGCCATC
>JASFME010000098.1:0-8024 GCA_050117725.1 Granulosicoccaceae bacterium
TTGCTGCAGCTCGACGACGCCAATCGCTCCGAGCACGCGCACGTCCCTCACCTGTTCAAGGGGACGGCAAGGGGCGAGGCCACGCTCCAGCCCGGCCTCGATACGGCGGATGTTTGCCTGCCAGTCCGATGCGAGTAGCAGGCGGATACTGGTTAGTGCCGCGCTACAGGCCAGCGGGTTGGCCATGAAGGTCGGGCCGTGCATGAACACACCGGGACTGCCCGCGTCGATGGTGGCCGCGACGGTATCGTTCGTGAGCGTGGCCGCAAGGGTGAGATAACCACCGGTCAGGGCCTTGCCGATGCACATGATATCCGGCTCGATACCCGCGTGTTCGCATGCAAACAGTTTGCCGGTCCGGCCAAAGCCGGTGGCGATCTCGTCGACGATCAGCAAGACCGCGTACTTGCTGCACAGTTCCCTGGCCCTGGCCAGGTATTCGGCCGAGTAAAACCACATCCCGCCGGCGCCCTGTACGACAGGCTCGAGGATCAACGCCGCAGTGTGTTCGGCGTGCTCGTGCAGGGCCTGTTCGAGCGGCGCGATATCTTCATCAGTACAGGGTTCGCCGAAGCGGCAGCGCGGTTGCTCGACAAATATCTGTTGCGGCAGGGAGCCCTGAAACAGGCTGTGCATACCGGTCACCGGATCGCAGACCGACATGGCGCCAAAGGTGTCACCATGGTAACCGCCACGCAGGGAGATAAAACGATGTCGCTCCGGCATGCCTCTCGCCGACCAGTACTGGACCGTCATCTTCATGGCGACCTCGACAGACACGGATCCGGAGTCGGAGAAAAATATGCTATCCAGGGAAGGGGGGGTAATGTCGAGTAGCTGCTGCGTCAACTCGATGGCCGGTGCATGGGTCAGCCCGCCAAACATAACGTGCGACATCTTGTGCAGTTGTGCCTCGAGTGCGGCGTTCATCTGCGGATGGTTGTAACCATGAATGACACACCACCACGAGGCCATACCGTCGATCAACTCGCGACCGTCGGCCAGTGTCAGACGCACGCCGCTGGCCGAGGCCACCGGGTAAACGGGTGCGTCCGAGTGCATGGCACTGTACGGGTGCCAGATATGCTGTTGATCGATCTCGTTACTGTTCATGACTGCAGCTTATAGCATAAAAAAAGGGATCGGAGTGTAGCAAACACTTCCGACCCCTTCCGGGTCTTGCTGTCGAAGCCGTGCTTATTTCTTGGCTTCGCGTTCCCTGGTTTCCTTGATTACGGCTTCGGCCACGTTCTTCGGGCACGGCATGTAATGCAGGAATTCCATCGAGAACTGGCCACGGCCCGAGGTCATGGTACGCAAGTCGCCGATGTAGCCGAACATTTCGGATAGCGGGCATTCGGCCTTGATGCGTACACCGGTGGCACCCGGTTCCTGTGACTTGATCATGCCACGACGACGGTTCAGGTCACCGATAACGTCACCAACATGATCATCCGGGGTGAACACGTCAACCTTCATGATCGGTTCCATGAGCTGCGGGCCGGCCTTTGGCATGGTCTGTCGATAGGCCGCTTTGGCAGCCAGTTCATAAGCCACGGCCGAGGAATCAACCGCGTGGAAGGCACCGTCGACGAGCGTGACCTTGAAGTCGAGACAGGGGTAACCGGCGAGCACACCCTTTTCCATGCTCTGCTGGAAACCTTTTTGCACGGCCGGCCAGAATTCACGCGGCACGTTACCACCGGTTACGACCGATTCAAACTCGTAACCACTGCCCGGCTCACCCGGTTCAACCACGTAGTCGATCTTCGCAAACTGACCTGAACCACCGGTCTGTTTCTTGTGCGTGTAGCTGTCTTCAACGCGCTGCGTGATGGTTTCACGATAGGCAACCTGTGGCTTGCCTACTTCCACCTCGACACCGTGGGTACGTTTCAGAATATCAACCTTGATGTCGAGGTGCAGTTCGCCCATCCCCTTGAGGATGGTTTCACCGCTGTCTTCGTCGGTTTCAACGCGGAAGGACGGATCTTCCTGAACCATCTTGCCGATCGCGACACCAAGTTTTTCAGAAGCAGCCTTGTCTTTCGGCGCCACGGCAATCGAGATAACCGGGTCCGGGAAGACCATCGGCTCGAGTGTGCCCGGGTGCTTCGGATCACACAGGGTGTGACCGGTCTGCACGTTCTTCATACCGATGAAGGCAACAATATCACCGGCCGTACACTTGTTCAGTTCATTACGCTCGTCGGCGTGCATTTCCACGATACGACCGATACGTTCGGTCTTGCCGGTGAAGGTGTTCAGCACCGTATCACCCTTGTTCAGCTCACCGGAGTAAACACGCACGAAGGTCAGGGCGCCGAAACGGTCGTCCATGATCTTGAAGGCCAGGGCGCGGAAGGGTTCTTTCGCATCCACAGTTGCGACTTCGCCGGTTTCTTCGCCTTCTTCATCGGTAATCGGCTGTGGCTTCACTTCGGTCGGGTTAGGCAGGTAATCGACCACAGCGTCGAGTACGAGCTGAATACCCTTGTTCTTGAACGCCGAACCACAGTAAGTCGGGAAGAAGTCCAACGCGATGGTGCCCTTGCGAATGCAGCGCTTGATGTCATCAATCGAAGGCTCTTCACCTTCAAGGTATTTTTCCATCAGGTCATCGTCCTGCTCCACGGCGGTTTCGATGAGCTGTTCACGGTACTCTTCGACCTTGTCGGCCATGTCGGCGGGAACATCTTCAACAGTAAAGTTTTCCGGCAGGCCCGAGTCATCCCACACGTAAGCCTGGCGGGTGAGCAGGTCAACCAAACCGGTAAACTGGTCTTCAATGCCGATCGGCAGCACCATCACCAGCGGGTTGGCACCGAGCACGTTCTTGACCTGGTCAACCACGCGGTAGAAATCACCGCCCATACGGTCGAGCTTGTTGACGAAGATCACGCGCGCCACTTCAGATTCGTTGGCATAACGCCAGTTGGTTTCAGACTGCGGCTCCACACCACCGGAGGCACAGAACACACCGACACCACCATCGAGCACCTTCAGGGAGCGGTACACTTCAATGGTGAAGTCCACGTGCCCGGGAGTGTCAATAATGTTCATGCGGTGGCCGTTCCACTCACAGGTAGTCGCAGCAGACTGAATCGTAATCCCGCGCTCGGCTTCCTGTTCCATGAAGTCAGTCGTGGCCTCACCATCGTGCACTTCACCGGTCTTGTGAATCTTGCCAGTCAGCTTGAGAATTCGTTCCGTGGTCGTGGTTTTACCGGCATCCACGTGCGCGAAAATACCTATGTTCCTGTATTTGCTTAAATCAGTCATGACGTTACTCTGTGGTTAATCCATACTCGAATGCGGCGTCCAGACCACGGCCAGCATTGCATCTAAAAATTGAAAATCCCGGCCTGGCGGGATTTGGGCGCGCATTATAGAGCAAAATGACCCGCCTGCGACACACCTGAGCGGCGGAATATATATAAAAGGTGTGAATATTCATGGGAAATCGGGGCTGAGAGCGTGAAAATCAACCCCGTCGGCCGATTTTCTCGTTTGCCGGGGGCGTCAGGCGTCATTCTGTGAAGGCGGGGAGGCTGGCCACGGACGGTGGAGGCTTGCTCGGGGCAGGCCAAACTGTGGTACTGCCTCTGCCAGAGAGGGGGGCATAAAGTTGGCCAAAGGGTGGCCAGATCAATCCCGGGAGCATCCCTGTTTGCCGCGGTATTAAAGAAACGGCCGAAAAATGTAGCCGGCGCTGGACGAGCGGGTTCAGCCAATCAGGGGCACTACCTTCGGGTCATAGACCGCAATATTTTCTTTTTTACGCTTGGCCTGGTACATCGCATCATCCGCATGACGAAGTAATTGTTCCGACTTCGTGCCGTGTTTGGGATAGATACTGATGCCAATACTCATGCTGACCGGAATGTCAGTATCCCCGATTGTACAGGGCCTGCAGACCCGACTTATGATCTGTTCGGCTACATGCAGGGCATCATTCTTTGTTGAGCCCGGCAGAATTACCCCAAATTCATCACCACCCAGGCGTGCCACCATCTCATTTTTACGAGCGATCGACAGGAAACGTTGACCGATGATCTTGAGGAATTCATCGCCGATATGGTGGCCGTACATGTCATTCACGTTTTTGAAGTCGTCAAAATCGATCACCATGATGCTGACCGGTATGGAAGATTGCTTCGCTTCATTCAGCGTGTCCAATAATTGCTTTTCCAGCATCAAGCGGTTTGGCAGCCCGGTCAGACTGTCATAATGTGCCTTGTGCTGGAGCTCAGTAGTTCTTTTGTGCACTTTTTCAGACATATGAGTGAAGGCATGAATGAGTTGCTGCATCTCCGTGACACTGATTTTTGGCAGCAAATGCGCGCGACGTTTGCCTGCAGCTTCTTCGGTAAATGCCGAGGACAAATCTGTCAGTGGAGATATGACTGTCCGTTGCAATGCAAAATAGCCAACAACGGTTAGCAAGAAGGCAAGCACTGAGAATAGCCAGAGGATATTGCTGATCTGGTTGGCCAGATTGCCATACAGCACAACCTCTTTCGATGAGGCAGATTCAATCGACAAATCAAGTTCAGCCAGCATGTCCCATAACGATTCAAATTCCGGTTGTATTGCAGTGCGGAGAAATGGCATGTCGGTACGCCATTTTTCGCTGGCATAGGATTCCGCCACAACCTTGTATGCTTCGAACCATTTCACCTCGGCAGTTTGCATCTCTTCGAGTGAGGCTTCTACTTGAATACCGAAATCAATATCTGATCGAAGTGCTTCAAGCTTCGATAAATCAGTATTTATTTGCTTATGGAGCAGTTCAATATTTTGTTTCTGGCCACGCAATGAGCTCTCCGAGTTACTGAAGGCCCCAAACCGGTTGGCAACAAAGACACGAAATGCACCAATCATCGTGATCCAGTTGTCCTTGATGTGATCGAGCAATCTGTATAATTGCATATCTTGTGTGTTTTGCGAGGGCTGCAGTTGATCCAGCGCCAATGTCGAGGCCGTCTGGAATTTCGTGTTCATTGGCAGCATGACTTCATTCATCGTCGTACTTGCAGGGTGTAACAAGGCATGGTTCTGGCGAATCGAGGCAAGTTTCCTGAGATCGAGTTTCAGGCTGCGGGATTTTTCTTCAATGACTGAAAGCATCTCCAGCCACTTGGGCTGAGTATCACTGAAGAGTGCGCGTAATGAACTGAGATGCAGTCGCGCACTGTTCATTGCATTATCAATTTTATCCTGTTGCGCCCCGGATGGCGTAATCATGAATTCCTGCAGTGCCTGGTTTGCCTGCCACAGTGAAAAGCGGATGTTCTGAATCATGTGCGCAGACTGGTTTTTAATCAGCAGTTGCGAGGCGGACTGGTTCTGTACCTTGTAGGCATGGTGGCTCGACCACCAGGCGGCAATGATGACCGTGGTGATAAAAAGGGTTGCGATCAGTAAATACCTGCCCTGTAAACTGGCAGGCAGGAATGCCTTGTTTTTAGATAAACCGGACATCAGGAATTGCCCCACCCCGTATTATTCATATTTTTATTGTTATTATTATTTTTTGAAATTATAGACCATATTGCCCCTCTTATATGGCAAAACGTAGCCATAAACGGGAACAATACAGGGATATCGAGAAAAGCCCCGGGCTCGGCGAAGAACTGCACTCAACTCGCAAATCTTGAAAAATGATAGAGTAAACAGTCTGTTACGCTTGGGTGAAAACAAGGCGATAGCGTGCCAGTATGATGCCTGTCAGGCAGCACGCTTGTATTTTCTGGCAGCACGGGCTGCCTGTACTATGCCTGGGCTACCGGGCCGGGGAGCAACACCGTATGTCACTTAGTCGTCGAGCTTTTCTGCAAGCCATGCTGGCCGCGGCCTCAGGCCTGGTGCTGGCGCCCGTGCAGGGTGGGGTGGCTGTGGCAGCGCGTCGTCGCCTCATACCTTCGACGGGTGAATCTCTGCCCGTGATCGGCCTGGGCAGCTGGATTACGTTTGCGATTGATCCCGGTGATGAGGCCGAGTTATCGCAACGCGAACAGCTTCTGCGTGAATTTCTACGCCGCGGTGGCGGGGTGCTCGACTCCTCGCCGATGTACGGTACCGCCCAGGCGGTGATCGGGCGGTGTTTGCGCCGCATTGCTGATCACGAGGGACTGTTTGCCGCGACCAAGGTCTGGATCCGTGGTCAGCGCGAGGGCCTGCTGCAAATGGAGCAGTCACGCGCACTGTGGGGTGTGCCGCGCATTGACCTGATGCAGGTGCACAACCTGCTGGACTGGCAAACTCATCTGCCACGGCTGCTGGCGATGAAGGCTGAGGGCAAGATCCGCTATGTCGGCGTGACCACCTCGCACGGTCGCCGTCACGAACGACTTGCCGAGATCATGCGCAGTCAGCCGCTGGATTTTGTGCAATTCACCTACAACGTGCTGGACCGTGAGGCCGAGCAGGTCTTGCTGCCGCTGGCAGCGGACAGGGGTATTGCCGTGATCATCAACCGGCCATTCCGGCGTGGAGCTCTGTTCGGGCATGTCGGAAACACGCCCTTGCCTGGCTGGGCGGCCGAGATCGACTGTACTAACTGGGCGCAGGTGTTTTTGAAATTTATTGTGTCACACCCGGCGGTAACCTGTGTGATCCCCGCGACCTCCCGGCTCGATCATCTACAGCAAAATATGGCAGCCGCCTACGGGGCGCTGCCGGATGCCGGCTTACGGCAACGGATCGTCGCCACTATCCGGGCGCTTTGAAGGTTCGGCCAACTTTCATGGCATGACATTGACAGGCAGAGCCGTATAGTAAAGCGCAGTATATGACTGGCTTATCATTGCAGGAGTAGACAATGCCTGAAGAATCACGCACACAACATGAACCTTTACCCCCGGGCACCGTGTTTCATGTCCATGGCGTGACCAAGATCTACCACATGGGTGAGGTGCAGGTACAGGCATTGCGTGGCGTCGATCTTGACCTGTACAAGGGCGAGTTCATGGTACTGCTGGGTGCCTCGGGCAGTGGCAAGTCGACCTTGTTGAATATCCTCGGTGGCCTGGATACGCCAACGCAAGGGCATGTGTATTATGGTGATCGTGATCTGACACTGGCCTCTGATTATGATCTGACCCGGTATCGTCGCTATCATGTTGGTTTCGTTTTCCAGTTTTATAATCTGATACCGAGCCTGACAGCGCGCGAGAATGTTGCAGTCGTGACCGAGATTGCACGTGAACCGATGGCGCCGGAAGAGGCATTGCGGCTGGTTGGGCTTGGTGATCGCCTGGATCACTTCCCCGCGCAGCTCTCCGGCGGTGAGCAACAACGCGTGGCAATTGCCCGTGCCATCGCCAAGCAGCCGGATGTCCTGCTCTGTGATGAGCCGACCGGTGCACTCGATTCACAAACCGGTATAAAAGTGCTTGAGGCATTGCAGCGTGTCAACGAAGAGCTGGGAACTACCACAGCGGTGATCACGCATAATGCCGGTATAGCACAGATGGCGGATCGTGTTGTGCATCTTGCGGATGGGTGCATCAATGAGGTGTCTGTAAACACGAGAAAAGTCAGCCCGGCGGAGTTGAGCTGGTAAACCTGTTCATGAGAGCAATCGATAAAAAACTCTGGCGGGAATTATGGGGTATGCGAATACAGGCGCTGGCGATCGCAATGGTCATCGTCAGCGGTGTTGGTATCTTCATCATGTCGCTGAGCGTACTCGATTCACTGTTTGAAACCCGCGAGAACTATTATCGTTCACATCATTTTGCCCATGTCTTTGCTTCATTGAAGCGGGCTCCGTTGTCGATCGCCAGACGGATTGAGAACATTCCGGGTGTCGACAAGGTAGAAACGCGTGTGGTTGCCTACGTTAATATCGATGTCGAGGGATTCAGTGCTCCGGTAAGTGGCCATCTTTTATCGCTGCCGGATAACAGCCGCGGGCTGCTAAATCAAATCTACTTGCGCGAAGGACGATTGTTTGAAGTTGGTCGTGACAACGAGGTATTGCTCAGCGAGGAATTTGCCCATGCGCATGATCTGCGAAC
>JASFME010000099.1:0-8008 GCA_050117725.1 Granulosicoccaceae bacterium
TTCCACGAAAATACTGTGCAATATCATGGGGTTTGCAGCCATCTGTGCATAACCTTCCTGACGTGAAACCCTGTCACCGCCTGTTCCACGCCATCAATCAGTAAGGTGGCCCTGCATGACGTCGGCAAATCTGGATTGTACCGCCGGTTGTTCGGCATAGCTTTGCAGGGGTTCAAGGGCACTGTCGAGGCGTTCAATGCGCTCCCGTGGGGCCGGGTGGGTACGGTACATGAGTTCGCGTTCCCGCTCCTCGGGCCGCGCAGTTTCGAGGGTCTGCAGCACGGCGACCAGCGCGTACGGGTCGTAACCGGACCGTGCCGCGATAACCACGCCCATGCGATCGGCCTCGAATTCATCTTCTTGATCCAGCCCGCTTGTATACAGATTTTTTAATGTGTCGACGAGCGTGGTGGCGGCAGCATTACCCTGGCCATCATCAGTCTGGCGGTAGAGTTTGAGCAGGCCACCGGCGCCCGAGGTCAGACTGGTCATGGCCGCAATGTGGTGTTTGCGCACGACATGGGCGGCTTCATGCGCCAGTACCCCGGCCAGTTCGGCCTCGTTACGCAGGTTGTAGAGCAGGCCGCGTGTGATGAAGATCTTGCCACCCGGCGTGGCGAAGGCATTCACGGAGTCGGTGTCGAGTACCGCGAAACGCCAGGGCAGGTCGGGACGTTCGGTTTGCGAGACGACCCAGCGCCCAACGCGGTTAATATAGGTTTGCAGGGCCGGGTCAGTGACGAGCGGGGCGGCCCCCAGCAGCATGGCAGCGGCATCATTGCCGATGGCGATTTCCTCTTCTTCATCTATCCCGGTAATGCTGCGGGAGACGTCCTTGACGCCACTGATGGTTTCGCCGATGTCGATGCCGCCGCCATCATTGTTACCACCACCAAACGGCACATCCAGACCGCCAAAATCAAACGCGGCCACAGGCGATATACACATGGCGAGCAGGATACCAGTCAGTACGAAACGGCTTTTCATGGTGACTCCTCCTCTTCGCTTGTCTCGCTGTTGCCGCCGGAGAACAGATCGAGCAGGCCGCCACTGCCTTCACCGGCGGCATCGCCCGTGAAGTAATCCAGCCTGCTGGCAAGCAGTTGTTGCCGGGCGGCGAAGCGTTGTGCCTGTTCCGCACTCACAGCAAAATTATCCAGCGCGTTGACGGCCTCCGGGTCAGGTGAGGCATTGTCGAGTTGTTCGGCATCCAGGCCACGAATACCGGTAGTGGAGGTGACTTCACTGCTGCTCCCGTGACCGGTTGAGAACAGTCCGCCGGTCAGGGCGTCACCGAGTGTGTCAAGCTTGCCGATTTTTTTCTGCTGGCCGGGTGCGCCGGTCTTGCCCTTGCCTTTAGCTTTGTTCTTGCCGGGCTTGCGACGCTCCAGGCGCAGCCCGGTCAGACGTACCCAGCCGGTGTGCTTTTCGAAGTTGATCTGGTACCAGCCACCCTTGCGTTCGAGGATTTGCAAACGGGTGTCGCTGGGCAGGCGCCTGAGTTCCACGGCATCCCGGTAGGGTCCGTCGCGCAGACCGGTATCACGCAGGGTAACGGCGTACTGTTCGGCATTGAGTGAGGCAGTGGCGAGCAACAGGTTGGCCGCCAGTAGCACGGAAATGATCTGTTTCATTGCGTTATGCTCCCCGGCGGCGCGGCTCGAATAATTGCACCGCCTGTTCCCTGCCTTTCACCTTATAAGAGCCATGCTCGATGAAGTCAAATGCATCGCCACATTGCTCACGGGTCGCCGCCGAGACGAGGATGCGGGCACCGACTTCCTTGGTTTTGCCCTCGATGCGGCTGGCCAGGTTGACCGTGTCACCGATGCAGGTGTAGTCCAGCCGGTTGTCCGAGCCAATCATGCCGACCACGGCGGGACCGCTGTGAATGCCGATGCCGATATCGAAGTTTTGCCCGGTTTCCCCGCCAATTTCGTCACGGAAGGCGTGCAGCGAATCCACCATGTCGAGCGCGCTCTCGACGGCATCACAGGCATGTGCCGGGTTGTTCAGCGGTGCGCCCCAGAAGGCCATAATGGCATCGCCGATGAATTTATCCATGGTGCCGCCATGGGCGAAAATCACGTGGGTTTGCCGGCTGAAATAATTATTCAGCAGGCTGACGATTTCCTCGGCGCTGCGGTTTTCCGACAGCGTCGTAAAGCCACGGATATCCGAAAACAGCACACTGAGCTGGCGTTCGCCGGCATTGACGTAGTCATTGAGCGCGAGTTCGCCTTGATTGACCAGGTCTTTGACCACATGCGGATCGAGGAAGCGACTGAACATCGCCACTGAACGTTGTCGGGTACGTCGCTCCTGCAAGTACTCGACGAGTGCTGCGGCACCATAAAACAACCAGGCAAACGAGAGAGGTGCGAGTACCGGGATATACAGGTAACGCCCGACACTGTAATAGCCGGCATACAGCAGGATTGCAGTGACGCCGAGCATGCCGCCGAGAATACGCAGCGGGTTGCGGGACCGTTTGTAACGCCAGTACACGGCGGTGATCAGGAGCAGAGCGATTACCAGCCCGCTCCAGCGTGGCAGGCGCTGCATCCAGCGACGGTTTTTCAGGTTATCGATGGCTGTGGCCAGGATCTCCACACCCGGGTGGACACCGCTGATGGGCGTGAATATTTGATCCTCGAGTGCCGCGGCCGTGGAGCCGATGATGACGATTTTGCCACGCAATTCATCCGGTGGTCGTTGTGGCTGGCGCTGGCCCATGTCGTCGTACAGATCGTAGAACGCGATGCGTGAATGGGCGTCCACGCCAGCGCGCCAGTGTAGTAACAGATCCTGTTGGAGCGGTGTCGCATAGCCAAGATCGCGGGCAAGCCGCAACGGCAGTGACGGGATGTTCCAGCCGGAACGTTCATGGTAGAGGCGATAATGTCGGCCTATCTGGTCAGTATCGCTGATGAAGTTAATTGCGCCGAGCCGGCCGGTTTTCAGCACGGGAGCAAACGGCAGCTCGGCCTCCAGTGTTGCGGCAGGGTCGGCATTGGCAGTGGCCACGAAACCGAGGGCTTCGCCGTATTCACCGAGTATAATTTCACTACTGTTGTCCTGTGGTTGCAGGATAAACGGGAAGTACACATTGGTGGTCGGGGCCAGTACCGAGGCGAAATAGGCATCGCTTTCGCGCAACAGGGCATTGTCATCCGCGCTGAACAGGATGTCATACACAACCGCGGTTGGCTGCTGGGCGAGGACCCCTTCAAGTAACTCGGCGTGAATGGCACGTGGCCATGGATAGCGACCGACTTCCGGCGCCATTCTGCCGAGACTGTATTCGTTGATGTCGATAATGACGATATCGGGATCGGCTGTGAGCGTGCTGGCATGCATGCGGGTAAAGACATCGCCGAGACGTTTTTCCTCGTTGTCCAGCAGACCAAACAGACTGAACTCGAGCACTGCGAGCAATATGGTCAGCGCGGCCAGTAGTCCCGTCAGAGGAATGCTTTTATCAGTTTTACCGGTTGGCATGTTGTTCCCTTTCGTGCACCGGGCAAGCTGCAGTGATTATGCAATGCGCCGTCGTCGGCACAAAACATAAACTGTTTATGTCTGGCGCGGCGTCATCAGTCCCCGGGGCGAGATGCTGACTGCCTGGCTTTGCCACACTGTGCCCGAATACGTGCAATGGCATCGTCGATGTCCAGGCCCAGGTGGCGGTTGGCAAGTTCGAGCAAGGGCAGGCTACGCAGGACTAACAATGCAAGATGCGGATGCAGACTGTGCTGCTCATCATGTTCAATACGTAACAGTGCGGTTTCGATATCGGGGGCAGGTTCCGGAGGCGGCAATTCAGTCCCGGCCTCTTCTGTAATGGCCACGAACTCGCCTGCCTGTTCGGTCTCTCCTGCCACGACCGGTTCACGGTCTTCGCTGATCACGCAGTTGCCCCCGGCGTTGACGGCAGCCGCCAGACGCTGGTCGGCGACCCCGATAATATCGTCGGCCGTTGTCGTTGACGTGATGTCCGGGTTGGCTACGCCGATACTGACAGTTATGGGCAGGGCAAAGCCACCGTATTCAAATTG
The DNA here is from genome assembly GCA_050117725.1 of Granulosicoccaceae bacterium. Classification (GTDB taxonomy): domain Bacteria; phylum Pseudomonadota; class Gammaproteobacteria; order AKS1; family AKS1; genus JASFJH01. Next base: position 4,059 of record JASFME010000099.1, read on the forward strand.
CGTTTCGGCGAGTTGCCGGCGAAGACGTTCACCCACCTGTTTCGCGCCAATACGGTTGGTGCGCGGCATGAGGAAGGCGAGTTTGGCGACACCGGTACGGGCCAGCGTGTCTTCCTGTCGTACACATTGCTTGATGATTTCACAAATCTGTTTGAGGACGTAGGTGGCCGGTTCCTTGCCGTGCTTGGTAAACAGGCTATTGAAGTTATCGATATCGATACGCAGCAGCGCGAGTTCACCGCGGTGTCGCCTGGCAAAGGCAATATCCTTGTTCAGCCTCTCATCGAAGTGTTTTTTGTTGGCCAGCCCGGTCAGCGCATCCAGGGTCGAGGTCTGTTCGAGTACCTCGGCGGTTTCGGTCAGTTTGCGGCTTGTGGTATCGAGCTTGACGTGGGTTTTTGCGCGGCTGCGTAACTCCACAGACTCAAACGGCTTGCTGATAAAATCCGAGGCACCGGCACCCAGGGCACGGTCCTTGGTCTTCTCGTCATCCTCGGCGCCGGTGATGATGATGACCGGGGTCTCGCGGATGCGTGCATCGTCGCTGTTGCGGACACGTTCCAGCAGGCCAAAGCCATCCAGTTCCGGCATGGACAGATCGGAGAATACGACGCGGATATCATCGTGCTGCTGGAGCATTGTCCAGCCTTCCTCACCATCGGCGGCTTCCGTGATGGTGTATTCCTTGCCAAGGATCTTGATGATGGCCCGACGCATCAGGCGGGAATCATCGACAACCAGCAGGTGTGGCTGTCCGGCCGTATTTTCGTCTGGCATTGCGTATCCTGTGAAAGCGCCTGATCAGGTGCTGGTTGTTATTATTTTGTTAAAAAAGCTTGTCTAATCATAGTAGTTAACCATAATCATTCAAGCATATATAGATGGCCAGGGACAGTGCCGGGCGGTTTGCTACGCCAATTTGCCTGCTTTGTCACAGTGTCATCATGTTACAGCCTTACCCCGGGACAGGCCTGCAGGCGGTGACACAATGACTTGTCCGGATCCCGGGCTATGGTGTAGCCTTCTTATAATCAATAGCTTGGGAGAGTTAGCGGTGTACGGATTAGGCCAGCAGGTACTGCGAACGGACGTGGCAGGCATGCCGCTGGAATGGATTGACTACCAGGATGCCGTGCGGCTCTACCATGCCGGCCAGGTTGCCTTTACCTGCGGCACACCGCTGTACCGCTTACATGGCGGGATCAATGCCCGCAGCGGGCGGCAGAGTTTTATCGAGGTCAACTCGATTATCGCGACCTTTGGCAATAACCGGGCCCTGGCCAGGGCGCGCCGCTTTTATACCCCACCTTTGAATAATCCTGCCCTGTTCAAACGCGATGGCCGTCTGTGCATGTATTGTGGCGAGCGTTTTCCGGCCCGTGATTTGTCTCGTGATCACATTCGGCCATTGAGCCAGGGAGGTGAAGACAACTGGAACAATGTGATTACCTCGTGCAAGCGTTGCAATAATCACAAGGCCGGGCGCACCCCCGAGCAGGCCGGTATGCAGTTGCTGGCGGTTCCGTTCACGCCGACCCATGCCGAGTATGTTTACCTGCAGGGCAAGCGTGTGCTGGCTGACCAGATGGAATTTCTGCTCGCCCATTTCCCGCGTAAAAGCCCCATCCACGCCCGACTGGCAGCCGTGCAAAGCTGAATTATGTCCCTGTGGTCAGCGATCGCTGCCGATATCAGCACGGTTACCGGCACCACGTTCAGCGTAGCGAGCGAGCATGCTGTCGGTGGTGGCAGCATCAATGAGGCATACCGGCTACAAGGCGACGGGCAAACCTATTTCGTCAAGCTGAACAACCCTGGCCGGTTGACGATGTTCGAGGCCGAGGCGGAAGGCCTGAGAGAGATCGCGGCCTCGAACAGTATCCGGGTGCCGGGTGTGATTTGCACGGGTGTAGCGGCCGGCTCCAGCTTCATCGTGCTCGAATATTTATCACTCGATCACGGCAGCCGCGCGGCGCAGGCGCAACTGGGGCGGGATCTGGCCGCGATGCATCGTCAGACCCGTCCCCGGTTCGGTTGGCAGCGGGACAACACGATTGGCTCGACGCCACAGCATAATGACTGGCGGGATGATTGGCCCGGTTTTCTGCGTGAGCAACGGCTGGGTTACCAGCTCGAACTGGCGGCAGGCAACGGCTGCAGTCGGCAACTACGCGAGCAGGGGGCCCGACTGCTCGACGGGCTGGAAGGGTTTTTCCATGACTACACCCCGCAGGCCTCGTTACTGCACGGCGACCTGTGGTCCGGCAATTACGCGGTAACGACCGACGACATACCGGTAATTTTTGACCCTGCCGTGTACTATGGTGATCGGGAAGCGGACCTGGCTATGACCGAGTTGTTTGGTGCCTTCCCGGCGGCCTTTTATGAAGCATACCAGGCCGCGTGGCCACTGGACCCGGGCTATTCGAGCCGTAAACAGTTGTATAACCTGTACCACATCCTCAATCATTTCAATCTGTTCGGGGGCGGTTATGAAGGCCAGGCCCTGTCCATGTGCAAGCGATTGCTCGCGCAGTTGCCTTGAGAACCCCTGATTTCTGGTCTATATCTAAATATACCGCCTGACTAACGGTATAAAAAAACGAGTAAAACTACCAGGCGGGGTGGGGTGTGCGCTGTTGGCAAGACAGTACGGCACAAATTGGCAAGCTCAGGATAGACAGGCTGTAGGCATGAAAAAATTTATCACAATCATATTATTCCAGTTGCTGGTCCTGCCGGCATTCGTGGCGGCAGACACCAGTGATTACATCTGGAATATGCAATTTGAAAAGAAAATGGGGCTGGCCGAGCAGGGCGATAAAAAAGCCCAGTATGATGTCGGTAATATGTACCTGAAGGGCCAGGGTACGACACGCGATGCCGAAAAGGCATTCGAGTGGTACCAGAAGGCTGCCGAGCAAGGTTATGTCCGCGCGGTTTACAAGATTGGCTTTCTCTACCACAAGGGCGAGGGCGTCAAGAAAAACAATGGCAAGGCGTTCACCTGGATCAAGCGCGCCGCCGAGCAGGATTACCGCCCCGCCATGTATTATCTTGGCAAGCTGTATGCGAGTGGTGCCGGTACCAGCAAGAATCTGAATGCGGCGCTGGTGTGGTACGAGAAGGCGGAGAAGGCCGGTTATCACCCGGCGAAAAAGGCCATTGCCAGGGTGAAAAGGCAGATTGCTTCGGCGCCGAAACCGGCAGCGGTGGTACGCAAGGCACCGAAACCGGCCCCGGCAGCACGTAGCGCGACGAAATCGACGCCAAGCCCTGCGCCGGCAAAACGCAAGGCCGCCGCACCGCCGAACCTGTTATCCACGATTATTGCCTCGAAGTGGCAGCAAGACGGTGAACCGGCGGATATGCTTCCTTCCGCGGTGACCGAATGCAACATACGCAACGGCCTGATTGCCTGCGCCTCGGAGGAGATCGACGAGAACCAGCCGTTCGGGGTGGTGACCTACCGCATGGAATCCATGATCGGCAATTTCAAGGGTAACAGGTTCAGCGTTCAATACAGAAAAAATGTCACGCTGATCTTCCCGAACGAGCCGGACAATCCGAACCTGAAGATCCCGCTTGACTACGGGCCACAGCAGCCGGTGCGCCTGGACTGTGAGCTGGTTGGCAAGAAAGACGTCACTTGCCAGACACCGGACAACAAATCACTCGTCTACGTCAAACTGTAATCAGCTCCGATTCCATGATTTGCATGCCGGCCATAGTGCCGGCATTTTTGTGCCCGCCAGGCGAGTGGGCCAGTGTGTGAATTTTTCACAGTCACGTTGTGGCATTTGACGATGTTAGCCGTTCCCCACCTGGCTACCATGCCTTGCACAGGCATAAAGAAGGGGGAGGTTACATGCCATCAGTATTGCTTGCAGACCCGCATGTGCTCGTGCGCCAGGCATTGCGGCGGGTTGTCGAGGAAATCATGGGGGCCA
>JASFME010000100.1:0-7983 GCA_050117725.1 Granulosicoccaceae bacterium
CGGCCCGCATCGTGCCGCCGACCAGCCAGAACCAGGCCCGCATTGAACAGGATATCGGCGCGGCCCTGAATCATTTCGGACTCGACAATGACGAAGACGCGCTGCGCCTGCACGCGGAAAAAGTGATCCGTAATTACGACCCGTGTATCTCCTGTGCCACGCATTTCCTGACGCTCAACGTCGAGCGACCCGAAGCGCAACACGTCGCAGATGAACAGGTGGCAACGTCCGGGCCGCTGACCGTGCTTGCCATCGGTTCACCGTTTGCCCCGGACAACATCGCCTGGCAACTCGCCGGACGACTCGAACAGGATACTCAGTTTGCGAACAAGTCAGAATGCACGCTTGAGGTGATCAAGCTCGATCGGCCCGGCACGGAATTGTTACGGCATATCCCGGAAACGGGCAGGGTGTTTATTCTCGATGCGTTGCAAACCGAACAGCCGGTTCAACAACTGCTACCCCTTGCGCCGCAACAACTCGCGACAGAGAGTGGCAGTTGTTCCTCGCACGGTCCGGGAGTGGCCGAGGCACTGCAACTGGCTGGCAGCCTGCAGCAGGCAGTCGGGCATGTCACGGTGCTGGGTATTCCGGTGGCAGGGCAAGACAGCTGCTTGCCGGATGCAACACTGGACAGCCTGTATGCCGATCTGCAACACCGACTTTTACAAAAACAGGATTAATCGTCAGCCAGCGGCAACGTCACGGTAAAGATTACACCCAGACCATCATCACGGTTTTTCGCCTCGACTTTGCCATTGTGGTAATCGGCAATCAGGCGCACGACATACAGGCCAATACCGAGGTGGACACCGTCATTGCTCTGCTCGCGCAGGCTCACCATCGATTCAAACAACTGGCCCTGCATGTTCTCCGGCAATAACGGCCCGCTGTTACTCACACTGATGCAGGCCCGGTTATCACAGCGTGAAACATCTATTTCGATCAGCAAGTCATCGGGACTGAAGTCGACCGCATTGGCAATGAGTTTGTCGAGCATTTGTGCGATCAACTCCGGGGCACCATACATGTTCAGTGACTCGTCGCCTGTTGTCAGGGCAAACGGTTGCCCGGGATAGGCGAGTTGATAACCCTGTATGCAATGGCCGAGCAGTTCACACAGGTCAAAATGTTCGCGCTCCGTGCTCTGGATGGCCTGCTCGAGGCGTGTCGCCTCGTTCATGCTGGTCAGGATATGACTGAGACGATCAATGCCCTCGCGGGCACGGCCGGTATAGGTACTGGCCTCGCCGGGCAATGCCTGCATGTCGAGGTTTTCCAGTGATGATTTGACCACGGCAATCGGTGTGCGCATTTCATGCGACAACTTGCTGGCCATGCTCTCCAGGTAGCGCGTGTACTCGGCGAGCCGTTCCAGCACGCTGGCAAAACTGCGCGACAGGTCGCCGATCTCATCGCCTGCCGAGGATTGCCGGATGCGTCCCTCGACACGGCCATCATCACTGATGGCCTGCTCCGCATCCTGGTGCAGTCGGCGAATGCGGTTCGACAGGCGCGAGGCGAACATGATCAGAAACAGCGTGGCGGTGACAAACACGACCAGTGTTGTGTTGAGTAGCGTGGTCATGGCCTGGTTCTGCAGGGTTACGATGCGGTTGCTGGTTTGTTCGATGACGACAGCACCAATCACATCACCGTTACTCCAGACCGGGTGTGCAGCGGACAGGATCGCGACGCGTTTGTCCGGTGTCTCGCGCCAGCGCGTTGCCGCGCTACCCGCGAGGGCCTTTCTGACGTCCTCGCCTTGCAGGCGTGACACGCCGGACAGGTCATCAACAAAATTGCTGGTCGGCTGGGTGAGGATCGCGGTGTAGGCAAGATCGAGAAGGTTCTGCCACACGTTCTTTTCTGTTTGTGCTGGTGTTGTGGTTGTGCCGGCATCGAGGCTGCCGGTCAGGGCCAGGACATGGCCGTTCGTGTTCGTGATCCAGATGCGTGATTCGCCACGGTCCAGTCCCTGCAGGATGGTCTCGATCGCATCCGAGGGCGTGAGGATGGTGCCGAGCTCACTCGCCTGTGTTATGCCGGCCGTGCCAACCAGTGTCTGCACGGTCGCCAATGGCCGGTCGACATCGGCCACGGCGAACGTGATCCGGCTGCCGAGCATCGCCAGCGGGATGCGCATTTCCAGTACGTAGCCGTCAGCCGTTTCCTGCCATTCACCCTTGATGCGCACCTCGGGACGTTTTGCGATGTTGCCTTGCTGCTCATTATCAAGCAGGTAGGCATTGACCCAGCCAGGTGCGCGTGTGGTCACGAGGTAGCGTTGCAGCTGGTTCTCCTTGTCTTCCAGCACGATCTGCAGGTGGTCGCTGCGGTCGATGTGCAAACTGTTCGGCGCGCGGTACACGACATGATCATCCCTGACGATGAACAGTACATACAGGTGGCGTTGCCAGATCCCCATAAGGTGCTGGAAGCTGAGCGTGCCGGGGGTATAGCGCCCGGCACTTTGCAACACATGTTCCGCCGCATACTCGCGGCTGTGTTCGAGCAGGGTCTGCCATTCGTCGGTATAGCCATCGAGTTGCACGGGCTGTTCGAGCTTGCGCGCATACAGGGTCGGCCCGGATTGCAACTGGCGGCTCAGATCGGCACGTGGTGCAAACAGTTCATCGCGCTCGTGCAACACAGTGGCGATGGCGCGTGCCTGGTCGAGCTGGTTGTTTTCCATACCGGTGCGCAGGAAGCGTTCCATTTCTCGCACATACTCGTAACCTGTCCACGGGATGGCGAGCAGGATCAGGGTGATCAGCAGCAACTTGCTGCGCAGGCGCAGGGGTGGCAGTAACCGCTTCATGAGGCTGGGTCGGTTTCTTTCCAGCGGTAACCCATGCCATACACGGTATCGATCGCATCAAAGCCGGGATCGACAACCTGGAATTTCTTGCGTATGCGCTTGATGTGCGAGGTGATGGTAGCGTCATCGACCAGGATGTTCGCATCCTGCATCAGGAGATCGCGGTTGCGCACATGGCCGGGGTGTCTGGCCAGTGAGTGCACGATCCAGAATTCGGTCAGCGTCAGGTCGATCGGTTGCTGTTGCCAGTTCACGCTCATGCGTGCGAGATCGAGTTGCAGCGCGCCGCGCTGCAGGCGTGTGTCTGCCTCGGCCGGGTGTTTGTGCGCCTCGATACGCCGGAACAGCGCGGCAACGCGCGCGGTCAGGTGTGGCAGGCTGATGTCCTTGGTCAGGTAATCATCGGCACCGAGACGCAGTCCGGAAATCGTGTCGAAATCGCTGTCGCGCGCGGTCAGGAAGATGATCGGCAGGCTTTTCGACAGGCCGCGCAATTCCCGGCACAGTTCGAAACCGCCTTCGGGTTCGTCGCCCAGGCCGATGTCGAGGATCGCGAGATCGGGCAGGCGGCCACGGAATGCCTCGAGTGCGGAAGGGCGATCGGCGAAGCTCATGACCTCGTAGCCCTGGCGGCGCAGGATGTCGGTATAGTTGTCGCGGATCGTCGGCTCGTCCTCGACAATGGCAATGCGTTGCGCCATAACAGCCTGATTCCTTGATTGTTGTTGCCTGATTTCACCTGACTCTACCCGATCCGTTCATAGCCGTCACGGCAACCGTTCGCATTGCCACAAGTTTGCCAGATTTCGTCCGTTTCCCGTCCCGTTTGTGGCCGCGGCTCGCCATGTCGCAGGCATTTAATGTTCCCTGACAACGATTACCGGCGCGGTCAGGGACGACACACCGTATGCCTCCGCGGTGGATTGCCCAGGACGGGCACGCTGGACCAAAGCAAAACAAGAGGACAACTGACAATGAACAAAACAATCACCCTTGCGGGCAGCCTTGCCCTGGTACTGAACCTGCCGCTGGCGCAGGCCGACGACATCTATAGCATGGAAGATGACAGTGAAATCACTGAGGCCGCCCCGGTCGAGGAACTCGGTGGACTCGGTGTTGGTGCGCTGGCAGGTGCCGCAGTCGGTGGTCCGATCGGTGCCATTGTCGGCGGACTCGGGGGCGGACTGCTCGTACAGGGCGCGTCACTCGAAGATGAAAACACGCAACTACGTACACAGTTGTCAGAGACCGAGGGAGAGCTGGCGAAACTGCGCGTTGCACATCGCCAGTTGACAAAGGCGCGCCTGCAGCAGGTCAGGCTCTCGCAACAGCAGCTCGCACCGTCGCATGAGCGCATCAACGACTTTGGTATGAGCGTGCAGTTTCGCCATGACAGTGCGCAACTCGAACCGCACTTTATGCGCCAGCTGCAACAATTCGTGCGCAGCTTCGCCGGTTTCGATGCGCTGCATGTGCATTTGTCCGGGCATGCGGATCGTAACGGCAGTGAATCCTATAACGACACATTGGCGAAGCGGCGACTCGGGGCCGTCAGCGACGCCCTGCGCAAGGCCGGCTGGCCGGCACAACGTATCCACCGTTATGTGCACGGTGAACGTGCACCGCTTGGCAAGGCACAGGACAAGGCCGGTTACGTGTTCGATCGCCGCGTCGTGATCCGCCTGGGCCGGGCAGGGGAGGGCGTATGAACAGCATTCATCCCATCTCGGAAGAATTCCTGTATTGCGATCCGGAATGTGTGTACGACTGGATCAGCCCCTGCCAGAGTGAACAGCCGTGTTATGCCTGTTGCCTCCCGCAACAGCGCGGTGTCATAGCACGGCCGGTAAAAACGGCACGGCACGTGTGCAGGGAGGTGCAGGATGAACAGTGAAACGCTCGAGGCAAGACACTTTGTACAGCAGTGCATGGCAGTGTTCGCCACGTTCGTGGCCTGTATCGCGACCGGCCTGCTGGGCAGCCTTGTTATGTCGCTCGTCGTGTTGCTGCTCTCGCAACCGGCCCATGCGAATACGGCTGACGAGCAGGGGCATTACCTGCGCAAACAGGATGTGCAACGCGGCAGCCTGTTACTGAAAACGGCACAGCCCGGCATTTATCTCGCGGCACCGGCGGTGCGTACGCATGTCGACATGCAGGTGCACGGCATGCTGGCACGGGTCAGGGTTGAACAGGTGTTTCACAACCCGTCGCAGGCCTGGGTCGAAGGCGAGTATGTATTCCCCCTGCCAGATGGTGCCGCAGTCGATGATCTGACCATGTATATTGGTGACCGTGTCATCAAGGGCGTAATCAAACCACGCGAAGAAGCACGCAAGGTGTATGAACAGGCCAAACGCACGGGTCGCAAGGCCAGTCTCGTGACCCAGCAGCGGCCGAACATGTTCAGCAATAACGTTGCCAACATCGCCCCCGGCGAACAGGTACGTATCGAGATCGCCTACCAGCAGCAGGTCGATTACCGCGACCACGTGTTCAGTCTGCGCTACCCGCTGGTCGTGGGGCCACGTTATACGCCGCTGGCCACGGCGGCGAGCGTGCGGTCACCAGCCGTGCCGCAGACGGTGGTGCGTCATCCCGCCACGGGCAAGACCAACCCGGTGACTATACAGATCCGGCTCGAACCGGGCGTGGCCCTGCAGGAAATAGAAAGTCCATACCACGCGATCACGCAACAACGTTATGGCGCAGCCTATGACATCAACCTGGCCGCGGAGACGATACCGGCCGATCGCGATTTCGAACTGCGCTGGACACCACAGCCTAGCCAGGCACCCCAGGCAGCCCTGTTTGTCGAGCGTCTGGGCCAGCATGATCATGGCCTGCTCATGATCATGCCGCCGGTGGCCGAGGCCGATGCCATTTCGACCGCAACACGCGAGGTCATCTACGTCATCGATACCTCGGGTTCGATGGGCGGTGCCTCGATTCGCCAGGCGCGTGCGGCGTTGCTGTATGCGTTGCGACAATTACGGCCGGGCGACAGCTTTAATATTATCGAGTTCAATTCACGCATGCAGAAACTGTACCCGGTGGCTGTGCCGGCAACGGCTGCCAACCTGCACACCGCGCGCAGCTATGTCGAAGGTCTGCAGGCACGCGGCGGTACCGAGATGCGACCGGCTCTGCTCGCCGCACTGCAAAACAACACGGCACAACAGCAACACCTGCGGCAGGTGATCTTCATCACCGACGGCAGTGTCAGTAATGAAGAGGAGCTGTTCCGTATTATTCATCAGCGCCTCGGCAACAGCCGCCTGTTTACTGTCGGTATCGGTTCGGCGCCGAATAACTACTTTATGCGTCGCGCCGCGCAGTTCGGTCGCGGCAGTTATACGCATATCGGCAAGCCCGCCGAGGTCGAAACACGCATGAATGCGCTGTTCGGCAAGTTGTCACGCGCGGTACTCGGTGACGTACAACTGAACTGGTCCGGCACGGGTATCCCGGAGCAATGGCCACGACGCATCCCGGACCTGTATGCCGGTGAACCGCTGCTCGTGGCAGTGCGTATGGAAAATCTTCAGGGCACGATCTCGGTGTCCGGGCAGCGCAACGGTGTTGCCTGGTCGCAGGCGATCCCGGTGCAGCAAGCGATTGCCACACAGGGTGTAGCCCGTCACTGGGCACGGCAAAAGATCGCCTCGCTCATGGACAGCCTGCAAACCGGCGCATCGCCCGAACAGGTCAAACAGGACGTGACCCGACTGGCCCTGCAACATCACCTCGTCAGTCGTTATACCAGCCTCGTTGCCGTGGACGTGACGCCAAGCCGCCCGGATACGGAACCCCTCGTGCACAAAAGCGTGCCGCTGAACCTGCCAGCCGGCTGGCAATATGAAAAGGTGTTCGGCAACCTCGCGCAGACCGCCACGCCGGCAGCGGAGCTGCTGCGGTTGGCATGGTGGCTCATGTTGCCTGCCTTGTTCGGCCTGTGGTATGTGGCCTGGCCCCGCTGGCGGGCGCACCGCGCGTGTTAAGCCGTCGCCTTGTGCTGGCCATGTCTGCCATGTTGTTAGTGGCAGGCATGACGCTCGCACTGCAAGCGGGCTGGATTCATGCCAAGGCCGTGCTCGCGCAATACCTGCTGCAACATTCCTGGCAGCAGGTGTTGTTGCATGGCAAAAATGTGCCAGCCTGGCCGTGGGCCGATATCCGGCCGGTCGCGCAGTTGCATGTGCCGGTGCAGGCGACAAGCCAACTCGTGCTCGACAGTGACAGCGGGGCGGCACTTGCGTTTGCACCCGGTGTGCATAATGGCTCAGCCATGCCTGGCAGGGCCGGGATCAGCCTGCTTGCAGCGCACCGCGATACGCATTTCGCCTATATAAAAGAACTCGTCGCCGGCGACGAGGTATTTGTGACACGACGTGACAAACGCACAGTGCGCTACCGCGTCACGGATATGCGTGTGATTGATACGCGGCAGGGCGGTTTGATGGTACGGACGAGTCAGGCGAGCCTGTTGCTGGTCACGTGTTACCCGTTTGATATGGTCGCATCGGCAACACCTTACCGCTACGTGGTCACGGCCGAGGCCATGACCACGTCGGGTTCATTGCTGTAGTGAGACAACCGCAGCACTGGCATTGCGTTTGGCCAGCGTGTCGATCAGGCCATCGATGCCGTGGCGACGGATTTGCGAGGAGAAACTGCTACGGTAATTCGCGACCAGGCTGATGCCTTCAATCTTGATGTCATACACCTTCCATATACCGTCCCGTTCGTACAGCCGGTAGCTGACCGGGATGGCCGGACCGCTTGCACGCCGGATCTCGGTGTGCACAGTAACATCACCACTGGCCGGATCGTCGCGCATCGGCAACATGACGATGGTTTCATTCGTGAATTCATGCAGTGCCGTGGCATAGGTGCGCAGCAGCAGGGCGCGAAATTCCCGCGGGAAGCGTTGCTTCTGTCCGGCAGTGGCGCGCCGCCAGTACTTGCCGAGGGCCAGCGCCGACATGCGCTTGAAGTCGAAGTGCGGCAGTACGATATCTTTCGCCAACGTATACACATGGTCAGGTTGTGTCGTGATCCGGGCGCGGTCCTGTTGCAGTGCGGCCAGTAGTTGCCCGGTGGCATCTGCCACGAGCCGGTCCGGTGCCGGGCCGGGCGTCGGTTCAGCATTGGCCTGCGCA
>JASFME010000101.1:0-7976 GCA_050117725.1 Granulosicoccaceae bacterium
TTGGCCCGGTCATCGAGGACGGTTTCTACTACGATTTTGCCTACGAGCGGCCATTCACTCCAGAAGATATCGAGGCCATCGAGAAGAAAATGGCCGAACTGGCCAAACAGGATTTCCCGGTCACGCGCAGCGTCATGTCGCGCGACGAGGCGACGAAGTTCTTTCGTGACATGGGCGAGGAATACAAGGCGCAGATTATCGAGGCGATTCCGGCCGATGAGGAACTCTCACTGTACCAGCAGGGCGATTTCATCGACCTGTGCCGCGGCCCGCACGTGCCCTCGACGGGCAAGCTCAAGGCCACCAAGCTGACCAAGCTGGCCGGTGCCTACTGGCGCGGTGACTCGAACAACGAGATGCTGCAGCGTATCTACGGCACGGCCTGGCCGGACAAGAAACAGCTCAAGGCCTACCTGCACCGTATCGAGGAAGCCGAGAAGCGCGATCACCGTAAACTGGCCCGCCAGCTCGACCTGTTCCATACCCAGGAAGAGGCGCCGGGCATGATCTTCTGGCACAACAACGGCTGGACCGTGTACCAGCAGGTGGTCGAGTACGTGCGCGAGGTGCTGCGCCAGCACGACTACGAGGAAGTGCACACACCACAGGTGGTGGACCGCAGCCTGTGGGAGAAATCCGGCCACTGGGACAAGTTCCATGACATGATGTTCACGACGCATGCGGAAAACCGTGATTACGCGGTGAAGCCGATGAACTGCCCGTGCCACATCCAGATCTTCAACCAGGGCCTGAAAAGCTACCGCGACCTGCCGCTGCGCATGGCCGAATTCGGTTCCTGCCACCGCAACGAGCCGTCCGGCACGCTGCATGGCCTGATGCGCCTGCGTAACTTTACCCAGGATGATGCGCACATCTTCTGTACCGAGGAGCAACTGCAGGACGAGGTCAGCGCCTTTATTGACCTGTTGTTCGAGGTGTATGCGGATTTCGGCTTCACTGACATCATCATCAAGCTTTCCACACGCCCCGAGCAACGCGTCGGCTCCGACGAGGTCTGGGACAAGGCGGAAAAGGCGCTCGAGGAGGCCCTGAATACCAAGGGCCTGGAATGGGACCTGCAGCCGGGCGAGGGTGCCTTTTACGGCCCGAAAATCGAGTTCTCACTGCGCGATTGTCTGCACCGGGTCTGGCAGTGCGGCACGATCCAGGTCGATTTCTCGATGCCGGGACGTCTTGGCGCCGAGTATGTGGCCGAAGACGGCAGCAAGCAGACCCCGGTCATGTTGCACCGCGCGATCCTCGGTTCACTGGAGCGATTTATCGGCATCCTGATCGAGCATCATGCCGGCGCCTTCCCGGTCTGGTTGGCGCCAATCCAGGCGGTTATCCTGAATATTACGGACAAACAACAGGGTTTTTGCCGCGAGACCGAAGATTTCCTGAAAAAACAGGGCCTCAGGGTCATTTCAGACTTGAGAAACGAGAAGATCGGCTTTAAAATCCGCGAGCACACATTACAACGTGTCCCGTACCTGCTGGTTATCGGTGACCGTGAAGTGGAACAACATTCTGTGGCCGTGCGCACGCGTAGCGGTGAAGATCTGGGCACGATGCGCCTGGAAGACTTTGCCGAACTTCTCAGCAATGAGAACGCGCGCCGCGGCCGTACTGCTTTGGAGGACTGAGGTATCGCTATAGACAAGAAGACGCGCCTGAATGATGACATTACGGCGCGAGAAGTGCGCCTGATTGGCGCGGATGGCGAACAGGTCGGTGTCGTACCGATTGCAGAGGCATTACAACAAGCCGGTGATGCGGGTCTCGATCTTGTTGAAATCGTGCCCAATGCCGAACCACCAGTTTGCCGTATCATGGATTACGGCAAGTTCAAGTTCGAGCAGAGCAAAAAGACCCAGGCTGCCAGGAAAAAGCAGAAACAGATTCAGCTCAAGGAAGTGAAATTCCGTCCCGGGACGGAAGAGGGAGACTATCAGGTCAAGCTTCGCAACCTGAAACGTTTCCTTGAACAAGGGGACAAGACCAAGGTAACACTGCGTTTCCGTGGTCGTGAGATGGCACACCAGAACCTTGGCCGCGATTTATTGAAACGTGTCGAGGCAGACCTTGCCGAACTGGGAACGGTTGAACAGTTCCCGAGAATGGAAGGTCGCCAGATGGTGATGGTCATTGCCCCGAAAAAACAGTAGGGATGCTGTAACGACAGGCTACTGTCCGCCGAACGTTCAATTGTCCGTTCAGGTGTCCAGTCAAATGCCTGTTTTAATGATACCGGCGTAGCCCGGTTAACAATGCGAAGCCAGATAGTAATTTGGAGTCTGAAGACAATGCCAAAGATGAAGACCAATCGCGGTGCCGCGAAGCGTTTCAAGAAAACTGCCTCGGGTGGTTTCAAACGTATGCAGTCGCATCACCGCCATATCCTGACCAAGAAAAGTTCGAAGCGCAAACGTCACTTGCGCCCGACTGATACCGTTCACGCATCAGACGTCGCAGCAGTGCGTCGTATGTTGCCTTACTCGTAAGGAGATCGCGTCATGGCAAGAGTAAAACGTGGCACGATCGCCCACGCGAAGCACAAGAAGGTTATCGATCAGGCCAAGGGCTACTACGGTCGTCGCAAGAATGTTTACCGTGTTGCGACCCAGGCCGTCACCAAGGCCGGGCAGTACGCCTATCGTGACCGTCGTCAGCGCAAGCGCCAGTTCCGTGCACTGTGGATTGCCCGTATCAACGCGGCATCACGTGAATGTGGATTGTCCTACAGCCGATTTATCAATGGTCTGAAGAAGGCCAACATTGAGATTGATCGCAAGGTGCTCGCGGACATCGCGGTATTCGACAAGAACGGCTTTGCAGCCCTTGCAGAACAGGCCAAGGCCGCCCTGTAAGTCGAACCGTTATTCAATGTGAAAACACCGACAGGGGGAAGGCCATACGTCTTTCCCCTGTTTTGTTATGGAAGGCGTACAAGCAAGATGCGCCAGTGAATAAAAGACCATGAAAGCAGAACTCGACCAGATCGTTGCCCAAGCCAAAACAGGTATCGAAAGCGCCGATAATTTGCAGGTGCTGGACAACCTGCGGGTGCAGTATCTCGGCAAGAAAGGCCAGCTTACCGAACGCATGAAACAACTCGGTGGCCTGCCCAAGGAAGAGCGTCCCGCAGCCGGGCAGTTGATCAATGCCGCCAAGCAACAAGTGCAACAGCATATCGAGGCGCGTAAACATGCGCTCGAGCAGGCGGCACTTGCCGACAAGCTCGCCTCGCAACGTATCGACGTAACCCTACCGGGCCGTGGCCAGCATGGTGGCGGTTTGCACCCGGTGACACGCGTGCTGGAACGCATTGAAGACCTGTTCGATCAACTCGGGTTCCAGGTTGCTGACGGTCTGGAGATCGAAGATGACTATCACAACTTTGAGGCATTGAATATTCCGTCGCATCACCCGGCGCGCGCCATGCATGATACGTTTTATATTGAATCCGGGGAGGAGGGCGATACGAGTCGCCTGTTGCGGACGCACAGTTCGCCGGTGCAGATCCGTTACATGGAGAACCATGAGCCGCCGTTCCGCGTGATCGCGCCGGGCCGTGTCTATCGTTGTGATTCAGACCTGACGCACACCCCCATGTTCCACCAGGTAGAGGGCTTCATGGTGGACAGGGATGTGAGTTTTGCCGACTTGCGTGGCCTGTTGATTGACTTCATGCAGCAGTTTTTCGAGCAGGATCTCGAATTGCGCTATCGCCCGTCGTATTTTCCGTTCACCGAGCCGTCTGCGGAAGTGGATATCCAGTGTGTCATGTGTGGTGGTGAAGGTTGCCGTGTCTGTAGCCATACCGGTTGGCTGGAGGTGCTGGGTTGCGGCATGGTGCATCCCAACGTGCTAAAACATGTTGGCATCGACAGTGAAGAATATACGGGCTATGCCTTCGGCCTGGGTGTCGAGCGACTTGCGATGTTGCGCTACGGCGTGAATGATCTGCGTCTGTTCTTTGAAAATGATTTACGTTTTCTGGAGCAGTTTAAATAAGATCCAACGCAGGGACGTAGAGGCGCGAAGTACGCCAGGAAAATCATTGTTGTCTTTGCTGAAACGCATACAGAGTACACGGCAAGACAGGCATTATTTACTTACTTTGCGTTAGATTTTTAGAATCATATAAAACAGAATATATTATGAAATTCAGTGAACAATGGTTGCGCGCATGGGTGAATCCCGATTGTACGACACAGGAACTGGCACACCGTTTGACGATGGCCGGACTGGAGGTCGATGCAATTGAACCGGTCGCCGGTGACTTCGAAAAAGTCGTGGTCGGTGAAGTGCTCGTCGTCGAGCCGCACCCGGATGCCGACAAGTTACGTGTCTGCACTGTCGATATTGGCAAGGCGGAGCCGTTACAGATCGTCTGTGGAGCCGCCAACGTTGCCGAAGGTATGAAAGTGCCGACGGCCCTGATTGGTGCCAAACTGCCGGGTGATTTCAAAATCAAGAAAAGCAAACTGCGTGGTGTCGAGTCGTTCGGCATGTTGTGTTCCGAACAGGAACTCGGCATGGCGGAGAGTGCCGAAGGTCTGTTGCCTCTGGCCGGTGATGCACGGCCCGGCCAGGATATCCGGGATTATCTTGATTTGAATGATGTCAGCATCGAACTTGGCCTGACACCGAACCGCGGTGATTGTCTCGGTGTGGCCGGTATTGCGCGTGAGACAGGTGTGCTGTTTGATTGCACAGTTAACGAACCGGACACCCCGGCTGTCACAGCTGCTATCAATGACACTTTCCCGGTGGATGTGCAGGCACATGCCGATTGTCCGCGCTATCTTGGTCGCGTTATCAGGGGGATTAACCCGCGGGCGGAAACGCCTTTGTGGATGCAGGAGCGCCTGCGTCGCTCCGGCCTGCGTAGCCTGGGGCCGGTTGTCGATATCACGAATTATGTCTTGCTCGAACTCGGCCAGCCCATGCACGCCTTCGATCTGGCAAAGTTGCAGGGCGGTTTGTGGGTACGCCGCGCGGTGCGCAATGAATCACTGACCTTGCTGGATGGCAACAAGGTTACCCTCGATCCGGATACCCTTGTTATCGCCGATGTCAGGGGACCACAGGCCCTGGCAGGCATCATGGGTGGCGAAGCCAGTGCAGTCAGTGACAGCACGAACGATATCTTCCTCGAATGCGCCTATTTCGCACCCTTGCCGATCGCCGGGCGTGCCCGCCACTATGGTTTGCATACAGACTCGTCACACCGTTTTGAGCGTGGCATTGACCCGGACTTGCAGCAACGTGCAATCGAGCGCGCCACAGCATTGTTGCTCGAGATTGTCGGTGGCCAGGCCGGCCCGGTCAATGAGGTTGTTTCCGCTGCTGATATACCTGCTCGCCCGGAGATCCGGTTACGGTCTGCGCGCATCAACAAGGTACTCGGTACCGGGATCGAGAATGGCGAGATCGAGCGCATTCTCGGCCAACTGGGCATGCAGGTGGCGAACGTGGCCGCTGGTGAATGGTCAGTCAGACCGCCATCGTTCCGTTTCGACATCACAATCGAAGAGGATCTCATCGAAGAGGTTGGCCGGATTCATGGCTACGACCGCTTGCCAACCCGTCATGGACGGGGTGAACTGGTCATGGCGCCGCGTACCGAGATGTATGTGCCGCTGCGGCGTCTGCGAAGTCGTCTCGTCGACAGGGGCTACCAGGAGGCGATCACTTACAGCTTCATTGATCCGGCCCTGCAGGAACGGTTTGCCAACGGGCAACCCGTGATACGTCTTGCCAACCCGATTGCCTCGGACATGGCCGTCATGCGCACGAGCCTCTGGCCGGGCCTGATCAGCGCCTTGCAGTTCAATCGTAATCGTCAGCAGGAGCGCGTACTGCTGTTCGAGTCAGGCATCAAGTATCTTCTGCAAGACAATGATATCAAAGAAAAAAGGTTTATCTCAGGTATTGCCTGCGGGCCCTGGTTGCCGGAACAATGGGGTAGTGAGTCGCGTCGTCTGGACTACTTCGATATCAAGGCGGATGTCGAGGCGTTGCTGGTACTGGCCGCCCCGTTGGGCGAGTGGGAGTTCCGTCCGGCCGAAAATCCGGTCCTGCACCCGGGACAATGTGCCGATATTTGCCGCAACGGCGTGGTTATCGGCCAGACAGGCGCCCTGCATCCCGCGCTGGCCGCCGAGTTTGACCTGCCAGAGGGCGTATTCCTGTTTGAAATGGCCCTGGATGCCCTGCAGCAGGCGACTTTACCTTCATTTGCAGAGGTTTCACGCTACCCGGCCATCCGCCGCGACCTCGCCATCGTGGTCAAGGCCTCTATTACCTCTCAGGAAGTCGGAAATTGCGTGCGTGAAGCAGCAGGAGATTGGCTGACAAAGCTCCAGTTATTTGATGTATATAGCGGGAAAGGCATTGATTCCGGAGAAAAAAGTCTTGCTTTGGGCTTGACCTTACAGGCGTCTTCGCGCACTCTTACTGATATGGATGTTGAGGGGGTTGTGGAGAATGTCCTTACAGCCCTGCAGCGAAATTTCGACGCAACGTTAAGAGAGTAAGAGAAAAAATGGCGTTGACGAAAGCGGATATGGCCGAGCGTCTGTTTGAGGAGTTGGGCCTGAACAAACGCGAAGCCAAAGAAATCGTTGAGTTTTTCTTTGAAGAGATCCGGGGTGCGCTCGAGCACGGGGAGCAGGTGAAGCTGTCCGGTTTCGGTAATTTCGACCTGCGCGACAAAAACGAGCGACCGGGACGTAACCCTAAAACTGGTGAGGAAATACCCATCACGGCCCGCAGGGTAGTGACTTTCCGCCCGGGACAAAAACTCAAATCAAGGGTAGAAGCCTATGCTGGAACCGAGCAACAATAACGAGTTGCCGGCAATCCCGGGTAAACGCTACTTCACTATCGGTGAAGTCAGTGATTTGTGTGGTGTAAAACCTCACGTCCTTCGCTACTGGGAACAGGAATTTCCCCAGCTCAAGCCGGTGAAACGACGTGGTAACCGTCGTTACTACCAGCGCCAGGACGTGATCATGATTCGCCAGATCCGGAGTCTGCTTTACGAACATGGCTTTACAATCGGTGGTGCCCGGCAACGTCTTGAAGGCGATGAGGCCAGGCGTGATTCGGATCAAAGCCAGCAAATCATCCGTCAGGTCAGACTCGAACTCGAAGAAGTGCTGCAATTACTCAAGGTCTGAATTCCCGTATTCTGTTCTGAACCGGTTTGTGGCACACTTCACGCCGCAGATTTGCATACCAGTATCACTATTTCTCGGGGCGTAGCGCAGTCTGGTAGCGCACCGCAATGGGGTTGCGGGGGTCGGAGGTTCAAATCCTCTCGCCCCGACCAGTTTCTTTTTCGATGCACACATACCCCATTTGCTCAGGCAAAGTGACATCGAATGATTAACAGCATGAGATCGTTATGAGTGACAAGTCTTCATCCCTGAATATTGCCGTACTGACTGTATCCGATTCGCGCACCGAGGACACTGATACATCGGGCGCGGCACTCGTCGACAAACTGATGGCAGCGGGCCATGTGCTGGTTGAGAAGAAAATTCTCGCCGACGACAGGTATGTGTTGCGCGCCCAGGTATCGAACTGGATTGTGGATGACAATGTCCAGGTTATCCTTATCACGGGTGGTACCGGGATTACCGGCAGGGATGTCACCCCGGAGGCAGTCATGCCCTTGTTCGATAAGGAAATCCCGGGTTTCGGCGAGTTGTTCCGTGCCGTATCATATGAAGAGATCCGGACTTCGACTATTCAGTCGCGTGCCGTCGGTGGTGTGGCGAACGGCACACTGATCTTCTGCCTGCCGGGTTCTACCGGGGCCTGTCATACCGCCTGGGATCGTATTCTCAAGGATCAACTTGATATCAACCATCGGCCATGTAACTTCGTGGAAGTCATGCCGCGCCTGAAAGAACGTTAATCCAGTCGCCCAGGTATCAGCCATGAGTGATTCGTGTTTCAAC
>JASFME010000102.1:0-7936 GCA_050117725.1 Granulosicoccaceae bacterium
CACCGTAGACGAGGTTACCGGCCTGTCCAGCATTGTCGTGACAGATCCAAAGACCCGTGGTTCCGCGGGCAAGGACCTGAAACCGACCATCAAGCTGATCGACGCCGAGGGTAACGATGTCATGCTCCCGGGCACGGAAATCCCGGCGCAGTACCCGCTACCGGCCGATGCGATTGTTAATATCGAGGACGGCAATGTTGTGGTCGTCGGTGACATCGTCGCCCGTATCCCGCAGGAATCATCGAAAACCCGTGATATTACCGGTGGTCTGCCGCGTGTTGCCGACCTGTTCGAGGCGCGCAAGCCGAAGGATCCTGCAATTCTTGCCGAGGTGTCCGGTACCATCCAGATGGGCAAGGAGACCAAGGGCAAGCAGGGCGTCATTATTGTTGACGCCGACGGCGAGGAACATGTCGAAAACATTCCGAAGTGGCGCACACTGACCGTGTTCGAGGGTGAACACGTTGAGAAGGGTGAAGTGCTGGTCGATGGCCCGCCGGCACCGCAAGACATACTACGTTTGCGTGGTGTCAGTGCCCTGGCCAATTACATCGTCAACGAGGTGCAGGAAGTTTACCGCCTGCAGGGTGTGAAGATTAACGACAAGCATATTGAGGTTATTGTGCGCCAGATGATGCGCAAGGCCGAGTTGCTTGACAGTGGTGACACCAAATTCCTCAAGGGCGAGCAGGTTGATTATGCCCGCATCCTCGACGAAAACGATGCCATGCTGGCCGAAGGCAAGGATCCGGCGAAATTTGATCGCCAGTTACTGGGTATCACCAAGGCCTCGCTGGCGACCGAATCCTTCATTTCAGCGGCCTCGTTCCAGGAGACCACGCGTGTCCTCACCGAAGCCTCGGTACGCGGCATGACAGACGATCTGCGCGGTTTGAAGGAAAATGTCATCGTAGGCCGCCTGATCCCGGCGGGTACCGGCCTGGCCTACCACGAGGAGCGTCGTCGCGAACGCCACGAGGGCGAGGAGACGGCACCTGGTGTGGATGCCAACCTGGCGGCACTGGACGCCGCAGCGGCCGCCGCCGCGGAAACGACAGACTAGGTCTAAATCAGGTCGGCGCCCGGTCAAGAAAACCGGGCGCCTGGCCTTGACAGGCGGGGGCTACATCCCTACAATCTCGCCTCCTAATTACCGGGTTGACAGTGATCCTGCCCGGGGAAAAAGCAGTGCATATCCGCTAAGCGTTCAGTGTAAGACTGGGCGCTTACGTTTGTTTTGGGCTGGAGAACAAGGTTTTATGGCCACAATTAATCAGTTGGTTCGCAAGCCGCGCAAGCGGCCTGGCGAAAAAAGTAATGTGCCGGCACTCGAGGCATGCCCGCAAAAACGCGGCGTGTGTACGCGTGTTTACACGACAACACCGAAAAAACCGAATTCGGCGATGCGTAAGGTTGCCCGTGTTCGCCTGACGAATGGCCACGAAGTGTCGAGCTACATCGGTGGTGAAGGTCACAACCTGCAGGAGCACTCTGTGGTGCTTATTCGCGGCGGTCGTGTCAAGGATTTGCCGGGTGTGCGTTATCACACGGTGCGCGGCACGCTGGATACAAGTGGCGTGAGTGAGCGTAAACGGGGCCGTTCCAAGTACGGTACCAAGCGGCCCAAGGGTTAAGAGCGATGCCTAGAAGAAGAGAAGTACCGAAGCGCGAAATTTTGCCGGATCCAAAGTTCGGCAATGTGACATTGGCAAAATTCGTCAACATCATCATGCTCAGTGGCAAAAAATCTGTTGCTGAGAAAATTGTGTATGGCGCGCTGGATACAATGGCTGAACGTTCCAAGGCTGATCCGCTGGAAATGTTCACCAAGGCTTTGGACAACGTACGCCCGGTTGTTGAGGTGAAGTCCCGCCGTGTAGGTGGTGCGACTTACCAGGTACCGGTTGAGGTACGTGCCGACCGCCGGACGACGCTCGCGATGCGCTGGATTACCGATGCGGCTCGCAAGCGTGGCGAAAAGACCATGGGTCTGCGCCTGGCGGGTGAATTGCTTGAAGCTGCCGAGAACCGCGGTTCCGCAGTGAAGAAGCGTGAAGAAACACATCGCATGGCAGAGGCCAACAAGGCCTTCTCCCATTACCGTTGGTAAGGGTGGTAAGAGAGCTCTATATATAGAGACACTGTTGTGGCACGCAAAACACCAATTGAGCGCTACCGGAATATCGGCATCATGGCGCACATTGATGCGGGTAAGACGACCACGACAGAGCGAGTCCTTTTTTATACCGGGGTCTCGCACAAGATTGGTGAAGTGCACGACGGTGCAGCGACCATGGACTGGATGGAGCAGGAGCAGGAACGTGGTATCACGATTACCTCTGCTGCCACCACCTGTTTCTGGTCAGGAATGGACAAGCAGTTTCCGGAGCATCGGGTAAATATTATCGATACTCCGGGGCACGTTGACTTCACGATTGAAGTTGAACGTTCGCTGCGAGTGCTGGATGGCGCGTGTGCCGTGTTCTGTGCCGTCGGTGGTGTTGAGCCGCAGTCGGAAACAGTCTGGCGGCAGGCCAACAAGTACAGCGTGCCGCGCATGGCCTTTGTGAACAAGATGGACCGTGCCGGCGCAGATTTTTTGCGTGTTGTTGAGCAGATTAAAGAGCGTCTTGGCTCCAACGCCGTACCGATTCAGTTGAATATCGGTGCTGAAGAGGGTTTTGAAGGTGTAATCGACCTGGTTGCTATGCGGGCGATTTACTGGAATCAAAGCGACATGGGTGTGACCTATGAATCGCGGGACATTCCAGCCGAACTGCAGGACAAGGCGAACATGCTGCGTGAGCAGATGCTTGAATCTGCCGCGGAAGCGAATGAAGAATTGATGGAGAAGTACCTGGAAACGGGTGAACTCTCCGAGCAAGAGATTATTGAAGGTCTGCGAGTTCAGACCCTGAACAATGAAATTGTCCCCTGCCTGTGTGGCAGTGCATTCAAGAACAAGGGCGTACAGGCCATGTTGGATGCGGTGATCAATTTCATGCCGTCGCCGGTAGATGTGCCCGCCATCAAGGGGATTCTTGATGACAAGGCCGAAACCGAAGCCGAGCGGCACAGTTCAGACGATGAACCGTTTGCGGCACTGGCATTCAAGATTGCCACTGACCCGTTTGTCGGAACGCTGACCTTCTTCCGGGTGTACTCGGGTGTGCTGAACTCCGGCGACTCGGTATACAACCCGGTAAAAGGCAAGAAAGAGCGCATTGGCCGTGTTTTGCAAATGCACTCCAACAGCCGGGAAGAGATTAAGGAAGTCCGCGCGGGTGATATCGCAGCGGCAGTAGGCCTGAAGGACGTCACCACGGGTGACACGCTTTGCGACCAGGCACACGTGATCACGCTGGAACGGATGGAGTTCCCCGAGCCGGTGATTGCGGTGGCCGTGGAACCAAAGACGAAGGCCGACCAGGAAAAGATGGGTATCGCGCTGGCAAAACTGGCGCAGGAAGATCCTTCTTTCCGGGTCAGCACTGACGAGGAGTCAGGCCAGACGATTATCGCTGGCATGGGCGAGCTTCATCTTGACATTATTGTCGATCGAATGAAGCGCGAGTTCAGTGTTGAGGCGAATGTCGGTAAGCCGCAGGTGTCTTACCGTGAAACGATTCGCAAGGTTGTTGACAAGGCTGAAGGCAAGTTTGTCCGTCAGTCAGGTGGCCGGGGACAGTATGGCCACGTTGTCCTCAGGCTTGAGCCGCGTGATCCGGGTTCAGGCTACGAGTTCGTCAACGAGATCGTTGGCGGGACAGTGCCGAAGGAATACATCGGTGCTGTAGACAAGGGAATACAGGAGCAGTTGGAAAATGGTGTGATTGCCGGTTTCCCGCTGGTCGATGTGAAAGTAACGTTGTTTGATGGTTCATACCACGACGTTGACTCTTCGGAGATGGCATTCAAGATTGCCGGCTCGATGGGGGTCAAGGAAGGCGTCAAGCTGGCCAATCCGGTTTTGCTTGAGCCGATAATGAAAGTCGAAGTGGTAACGCCGGAAGACTACATGGGCGACGTGATGGGTGATATTAACCGGCGTCGTGGTCTGCCCCAGGGGATCGAAGATTCTCCTTCGGGCAAGATCATTCGGGCCGAAGTGCCGCTCGCTGAAATGTTCGGTTATGCAACCGACCTGCGTAGCGCAACCCAGGGTCGAGCCAGTTACAGCATGATGTTTTTGAAATATGCCGAGGCGCCAAACAGTGTTGCCGAAGCAGTAATAAAGAAAGTGTCATAACAGTTATTAGTGATATGCAGACAAGAGGGTAGCAACCGTGTCTAAGGAAAAATTTGAACGCACCAAACCGCACGTCAACGTAGGCACGATTGGTCACGTTGACCATGGTAAGACCACGCTGACGGCAGCGATCACCAAGGTCATGTCGGAAGCCATGGGTGGTGAAGCGAAGGCGTTTGATGAGATCGATAACGCGCCTGAAGAAAAGGAGCGCGGTATCACGATTGCGACCTCGCACGTTGAGTACGAATCAGATACGCGCCACTACGCGCACGTTGACTGCCCGGGGCACGCGGATTATGTGAAGAACATGATCACGGGTGCGGCGCAGATGGACGGAGCGATTCTGGTGGTGAGTGCTGCGGACGGTCCCATGCCGCAGACGCGCGAGCACATTCTGCTGTCCCGCCAGGTCGGTGTACCGTACATCGTCGTGTTCCTGAACAAGGCGGACATGGTAGATGACGAAGAGCTGGTTGAGCTGGTGGAAATGGAAGTACGCGAGCTGCTGGACAGCTATGACTTTCCGGGCGACGACACGCCGATCATCAAGGGTTCGGCGCTGAAGGCGCTGGAAGGCGACCAGAGCGAAATTGGCGCGCCGGCGATTCTTGAGCTGGTGAAGGCGATGGATGAATACATTCCGGAGCCGGAGCGTGCGATTGACGGTGACTTCCTGATGCCGGTGGAAGACGTATTCTCGATTTCCGGTCGCGGAACCGTGGTAACGGGGCGTGTTGAGCGCGGTGTTATCAAGGTCGGTGAAGAACTCGAAATCGTGGGTATCAAGGACACGCAGAAGACGACGTGTACGGGTGTGGAGATGTTCCGCAAGCTGCTTGACCAGGGTCAGGCGGGCGACAACGTGGGTGTATTGCTGCGTGGTACGAAGCGCGAAGAAGTCGAGCGAGGCCAGGTACTGGCGAAGCCGGGTTCCATCACACCGCACACGAAGTTTGAATGCGAAGTGTACGTACTGGGCAAGGATGAAGGCGGACGTCATACACCGTTCTTCAATGGCTACCGTCCGCAGTTTTACTTCCGTACCACAGACGTAACAGGTGCGTGTGAGCTGCCGGAAGGTGTCGAAATGGTAATGCCGGGTGACAACGTGAAGATGACCGTGTCACTGATTGCGCCGATTGCAATGGAAGATGGCCTGCGCTTCGCGATTCGTGAAGGTGGCCGCACGGTTGGCGCCGGTGTTGTATCCAAAATCATCGAGTAACAGAACCTGACAATTAGCAGGCGGCGCGCGGCACGGGCTGCGCGCCGCCGCAGCGTTTAAAGGCCAGTAGCTCAATTGGCAGAGCGGCGGTCTCCAAAACCGCAGGTTGGGGGTTCGATTCCCTCCTGGCCTGCCATTTTTACGCAGCTGAACATCAGGATTGACGGATAACATGGCTGACAAGATCAAATTATTCCTGGCAGTGGCAGTGATTGCTGCCGGGATTTATGGTTTCTATCACTTCGCGGACCAGCACCAGGTATTGCGCGTGGTGGGTTTGATCGTGGTTGTGGCAATTGCCGCGGGCATTGCTCTGCAAACCACCGTTGGTCGTGAGAGCTGGGCATTTATCCAGGATTCGCGCACCGAGGTGCGGAAAGTGGTCTGGCCGACACGCAAGGAAACCGTGCAGATGACCCTGATGGTGATGGTCATGACACTGATTGTGGCCCTGATCCTGTGGGGTTTCGATACCTTGCTGTCGTGGCTGGTTCGCATACTGATTGGATGACGGGAGCGATAACGCATGGCTAAACAGTGGTATGTCGTTCACGCCTATTCGGGCTTTGAAAATGCCGTCAAGCGTTCGCTTGAAGAGCGCATCAAGCTCGAAGGCAAGGAAGACATGTTTGGCGAGATCCTCGTGCCGACGGAAGAAGTCGTGGAAATGCGTGAGGGCCAGAAGCGTCGTTCCAACCGGATGTTTTTCCCCGGCTATGTGCTCGTGGAAATGGAAATGAATGACGAGACCTGGCACCTGGTCAAGGATGTGCCGAAGGTCATGGGCTTTATCGGCGGTACCAGTGACCGGCCGGCGCCGATCACCAGTCGCGAAGCCGATGCCATTCTGCAGCGTGTACAGGAAGGCGTCGACAAACCGAAGCCGAAGGTGTTGTTCGAGCCGGGCGAAGTTGTCCGGGTTATCGACGGGCCGTTTAATGATTTCAATGGCGTGGTTGAGGAAGTCAACTACGAAAAGAACAGGCTGCGTGTTGCAGTGCTGATCTTTGGTCGTTCCACCCCGGTCGAGCTCGAGTTCGGCCAGGTAGAAAAAGGTTAACGCGAAACGGGAACCTTTTTCTGGAGGAGCGAATAATCAGCCGCTGACGGCTTATTTATTCGCGACGACTTAAAATGGATGTATTTTGTATTGATGATTTATGAATGATGATTGCTGATTTAACTCATCGATCATCAATCTGAAATTATCAATTTGTTAAACAGGGGAGCCAGGTCTTTGAGCCTGGCGTTTGCACCCAACCAGGAGAGTAACCATGGCTAAGAAAATCGAGGCCTATGTCAAGCTGCAGGTGCCCGCGGGTGCTGCCAACCCGAGCCCACCCGTCGGTCCGGCGCTTGGTCAGCATGGTCTGAACATTATGGAGTTCTGCAAGGCGTTCAACGCACAGACGCAGAACATCGAACCGAATATGCCGGTACCGGTCGTTATCACCGTTTATAGCGACAAGAGCTTCACTTTCATCATGAAGACGCCGCCGGCGTCGGTCCTGCTGAAGAAGGCTGCCGGTATCAGTTCTGGTAGTGCCGTGCCGAACCGCGACAAGGTCGGCAAGGTCAACCGCGCCCAGCTTGAAGAAATCGCCACCACCAAGATGCCTGATCTGACTGCAGCCGATATGGATGCCGCGGTACGTACTATCGCCGGCAGCGCGCGCAGCATGGGCATTGAAACAGAAGGGGTGGAATAAGCCATGGCCAAACTTAATAAACGTATCCAGGCCATCCGTGAGAAGGTTGAACACGGCAAGGCTTATGAAATTGATGAGGCGCTGAGCCTGCTCAAGGACTTGCCAAAGGCGAAGTTCGTTGAATCAGTCGATGTCAGCGTTAACCTCGGTATCGACCCGCGTAAATCTGATCAGAACGTACGTGGTTCGACGGTATTGCCGAACGGCACGGGCAAGACTGTCCGCGTTGCAGTTTTCACCCAGGGTGAAAACGCCGACAAGGCCAGGGCTGCCGGTGCTGACGTGGTCGGTTTTGACGATCTCGCCGAGCAGGTGCAGAAGGGCGAGATTAACTTCGATGTGGTTATCGCCAGCCCGGATGCCATGCCGGTGGTCGGCAAACTCGGCCAGATCCTCGGTCCGCGCGGCCTGATGCCCAACCCGAAGGTTGGTACGGTCACCCCGGATGTCGAAACTGCCGTGAAGAATGCCAAGGCTGGCCAGGTACAGTACCGCGCTGACAAGGGCGGCATCATCCATTGCTCGATCGGCAAGGTCGACTTTGATGCCAGGGCCCTGCGCGAAAACCTGGATGCCCTGCTTGAAGCTCTGAACAAGTCCAAGCCGTCAGCGGCCAAGGGCGTGTATTTGAAGAAGATCACGTTGTCGACCACCATGGGTGCCGGCATCGCGGTCGACAAGGCTTCGCTGGAACTGTAAACGAAGCCAAACGAACTTTGGGGCCTGCCTGACAAGACAGGCTGTCAAAGA
>JASFME010000103.1:0-7859 GCA_050117725.1 Granulosicoccaceae bacterium
GTTCGCCATTTTATCCGGCTCAGTAATAATCCTGTTGCGTTGTCATAATAGCTGGCCTCAAGGTAACTGTTCGGGTACTTTTTATAACCCCCGGGCTTCTTTGTCACCCGGATCGAGCGGCCGGCCAACTGTTTCTCATGAAGCTGGTAAACCTTATCAGCAAATGATTTCCACCTGTTCGCACGATCGTTACCCGCGTACGCTAACATCCCGGGTGCGTATGCTGTATTCAGTGCGATGAACAATAGCAATGCCCTGGCTGGTTGTGTCAGTATTAATATGTGCATCTATCGTGTAAATCGATATATTTCTGTCAGGAATAAACGCCATAAAGACCGGCCGAAAAGGGTAAGAATAGCAGGCCGGGTATTCCGGCAGAACAACTATGGCTATTGGCCTGGCCGGGTTTTCTCAGGATGCGTCTGTGTCTGCCTGTGCCGGAGTATCAATATGCCTCTGTAATGCCTCGGCTGCTTCACCCTCATCCGAGGCAAACATTATCTGCTTTAACACGCCAAGCACCTGGCTGTAATCGTGCGCCAACTGCCGTGCCACGATGCGCTGGAAATGATGCGTCAATAGAGAGTTTGACTGGAACAGCAAATCAAATGCGTTACGCGGTAAAGTGGCCAGTTTCGTTTCGCCCCTCGTGCGACAGCATACCCTGGTTGGTCGATGACTGATAAGACTATGCAACCCGACCAGTTCACCCGGGCCCATTGTCTTGATCACCTGGTAGCCGCGCGCATTTTGCCTCTCATGCAATATCTCTACTTCACCCTGCATGATCAGATAAAGATCAGTGGCGCCGTGGTTCTGACAAAGTATCGTTTCACCATCCGGGTGATCACGCACCACCATCGCCCGTTCAAGCGTATCCAGTTCCTCGTTTGTCATCTCGGAAAATTCGGGCACTGTCTGCAGGAAAGTGTGTAAATTCATAGCTGCTCCCCCTGGGCATGCAGTTTACGGTAAATTTTTGCCGCCCATTCCTTGAGGTTTGAATGCCGTTTGGCTGCCGCCTCGCTACCGGTCCTGATGTCTGAAAAACGATCGAACATGATCCTGTCCGCGCTGCGGCAAAGCTCGATCAATTCATCCGATATCATGCGTAGCAGATTACCCGTCATTTCCAGATGTTGCCCCTCAAGTTCACGAAAGGCCTTGTGTGACAGACTCAACAACACTGCATCCGTATCCGCAGTCACGGTCCTCGTGGCCGGCCCGGGCTCAACCAGGCTTTCCTTGCCAAAGGAATCTCCGGCGGTCACGCTGCCCAGACCGATAACCTTGCCATTGTCCTGGATCGATGTTGAAAGTGTACCCTGCTGAACAAGATACAGGGCGTCTGTGGCATCACCCTCACGGATAACAACCTGCCCTGCCGGAATTTTTTTCGTGGTCAATGCTGCTAACAGGGCATTAACGCCTGGCTCATCGCAATGTCTGGCAATGTCAGGAAAAAGTTGCCGAAACTCGGTCGCACTGATAGTCATGCCGGTATATATCCCTGTTCATGTCGTTGATTTAATAAAGTAGCTACCACTTTAATGGCCTCATGAGGCTGTGTGTGATATTACTCTGTGTTTTCAAGCTTTTCACGCAGGCTAAGGATCTTGTCTTCCATGTCCGGATAAACGCCGTGCTCGGTCGCAGCCTCGAACCAGTACAGCGCCTGTTTCAGATCGCGTTCAACGCCATCACGGCCGAACTCGTACATAAAACCGAGCTTAATCTGTGCCTGGCGAAAACCATTTCGCGCTGCAACACGGTACCATTCCACTCCTTTCTGCAAATCACGCTCAACACCCCATTGGCCACTCGAATATAATTGTCCAAGGCGATAGGCCGCCAGGCCGTTACCTTTTTTCGCCTCGGCAGCAATCCGTGGCACATCGGGCCGCAGCTTCTCGCCACACAGACCTTCTGCAGTTATCTTGCCTTCCAGCCAGTAACATCGCGAAGGGTCATATTTCCTGGGGACCGACGACTGGCTATCATTCCCCACTGGCTCGAAACCCGAGGCTGAACCAGCCAACGTTGCACCGAGAACGGCAGCAAATGTACCAATCTTGTAGGGATTTTTCATAATCAACAAGCTACCTTTATTGCATTCAATAAAGCCAACCATTCCAACTGGCAACATAGCATGCCGCGGAGTGGTATTACCTTGATCCGGATCATTATCCGGATACCATGACAATCGCGTTAGCGGATTGCCGGCACACTTGTTTTTGCTTTATTGCTTTATTACTTCTTCTTTTTGGCAGCTTTTTTCTTTTTCACAGCCGCTTTCTTTTTGGCTGTCTTTTTCTTGCTTACTGTCTTCTTCGAGACTTTTTTTGCCGCTTTCTTCGCGGGCTTTTTTGTTACCTTTTTCTTCGCAACCTTTTTTGCCACCTTCTTTGCGGGTTTTTTCGTTACCTTTTTCTTCGCAACCTTCTTCGTTACCTTTTTCTTCGTAACACCTTTTACTTTTTGCTTTAATCCCGTGGTAGCCTTCTTTGCCGCCTTGCTCACCTTCTTTCTGATCGAGCGGGCTTCCTTTTCTAGCTCACGCACTTCCTTCTTCGCCGCCCGGGTGATTTTTTTCTTCAGTGTACCGGCTTCTTTCCTGAGTCTTTTCGCATCTTTCCTGATGGTTTTTGCTTCTGCCCTGGCGGCTTTTTGCACCGCCTTGACCTCTTTTTCCACGGCCTTTTCGACCTTCTTCGTCACGGCCTTGACTTCCTTTGTCACGGCCTTTTCGGCCTCCTGCAGGGCCTTGTCCGCCGGCTCGATGATTTCCTTCTTCGTTGATCCCAGCGCGTGTTGCACCGATTCGAGTACCTTGCGTTCAAGTTCATCAAACGTTACCCCGGCGCCTTCGAGCTCTGCGAGCAGTTCCTGTTCGGACGGCAGATCCTTGAGCGCGGTGTCCACGGCTTTTGCGACCTGGTCGATTTCGCCCGCACCGTTAACGCGGCGCAGCTTGCTCTGCTCTCGGTAATAGTCAACTACGGGGAGGGTCTGCAGTTCATAGATACGCAAGCGGTTGCTGATGGTCTCTTCATTGTCATCAGCACGCTGGCGCAGGTTGCCGCCACACACATCACAGCGATCAAACAGTTTTGATGGCGAGGAATAGATGTTGTACATCTGTCCGCACGATTCACAGGTCTGCCGTCCGCCCAGACGCTGTAACAACAGATCGACATCGACATCGATCAGCAAGGCACCCTGCAACGGCATACGTAACTCGTTGAGCAGTTCATCCAGGGCTTCGGCCTGGGGCAGGTTGCGCGGGAAACCATCCAGAATGAAGCCCGTGCGGGCATCCTCTGCCTGCAGGCGTTCACGGATAAGGCCCAGCACGATATCATCCGGCACGAGTTGGCCGGCCTCCATGAGTGGCCTGGCCTGCTTGCCGAGAGGCGAATCCGCCTCCACCGCATCACGTAACAGATCACCCGTCGAAATCTGTGGCACATTGTGCTTTTTGACCAGCAGTTTCGCCTGGGTGCCTTTCCCCGAACCCGGCGCACCGAGCAAGACAATACGCATAGCTGCGTCCTGTTGTTATAAGTTATTCAGATTATTGTAGTTATATTTTCGCAATTTGCCCTGCTGCCGGTCAGGCTTTGGGCAAATTACCCTGCTTTTCATACTAACCTACCCCCCCGGAGCGGGTCAGTCAAACGCACGGCTATGCATTTTTGTCTGCTTTGCAGTATGCTTGGGCGCCTTTGCTGAATACGTGCGTGATACACGCGAAACCTATTGATATATAAAAGTTTCTAATGAGTAAAATCCCGGTTTTCACCGACGGCCGGATCTTGACCGTCGAGAGCACATCGAAGGAACGCTACCCGGAGTCGTCGATTGAGTTGCAACAGGTCGACACTGAAATTCGCCTGTCGCCGCCTGACCGCGAACAGACCCGGGTACCGGGCCTGCACTGGCAGGCCGGCCAGTAAACCCGTTAATGGATTTCATCCTAGTTAACCAATTCTGAACCAACATTCAATGAACCCAGGGGGACAAGCCCATGCCCAAGAAGAAAGTAACCCGTAAAGCCGCGCCGAAAAAAGCCGCGCCGAAGAACGCCTTTTACGCCCAGTCAGGCGGTGTCACTGCCGTCATTAACGCCTCGGCCTGCGGTGTGATTGAAACCGCGCGTAAAAACCCGAACAAGATCGGCAAGGTCTATGCCGGTCGTAACGGCATTATCGGTGCCCTGACCGAAGACCTGATCGACACTAGCAAGGAATCCACCTCGGCAATTGCGGCACTGCGCCACACGCCTTCCGGTGCCTTCGGTTCCTGCCGTTTCAAACTGAAGAGCCTCGAAGCCAACAAGCGTGAATACGAGCGCCTTATCGAAGTCTTTGAAGCGCACAATATCGGTTACTTCTTCTATAACGGTGGTGGTGACTCGGCCGATACCTGCTACAAGGTCTCCCAGCTGTCGGAAACCATGGGTTACCCTGTACAGGCCATCCATGTGCCTAAAACCGTCGATAACGACCTGCCGATCACGGATAACTGCCCTGGTTTCGGTTCGGTGGCCAAGTACATCGCCGTCTCGACGCGCGAAGCCAGCTTCGACGTGGCCTCGATGGCCAAGACCTCGACCAAGGTCTTCGTCGTCGAAGTCATGGGCCGCCATGCCGGCTGGATCGCCGCCGCCGGTGGTCTCGCCTCCACCGAGGACACGCCGATTCCGACCCTGATCCTGTTCCCGGAAATCGAGTTCGACCAGAAGAAATTCCTGAAGAAGGTCAACGCCATGGTGAAGAAACACGGCTACTGCACCGTCGTGGTTTCAGAAGGCGTGCACTGGCCAAACGGCAAGTTCCTCGCCGAAAGCGGCCTGAAGGACGCCTTCGGCCACGCCCAGCTCGGTGGTGCCGCGCCGGTGATCGCCAACATGATCCAGAAGGAACTCGGCCTGAAGTACCACTGGGCCGTGGCAGACTACCTGCAACGTGCCGCACGTCATATCGCCTCGAAGACCGACGTCAACATGGCCTACGCCATGGGCAAGGCGGCCGTACAGTTCGCGCTGAAGGGTCACAACTCGATTATGCCGACCGTGGATCGCCTCTCCGACAAGCCGTTCAAGTGGAAGGTCGGCATGGCGCCGCTCTCCGAGGTGGCCAATGTCGAGAAAATGATGCCGAAGAACTTCATCACGCGTGATGGTTTCGGTATCACGCAGAAGTGCCGCGACTACCTCGAGCCACTAATCAAGGGCGAAGACTACCCGCCGTACAAAAACGGCATGCCGAAGTACGTTCGCCTGAAGAACGTCGGCGTGAAGAAGAAACTGAAGAAGTTCACGCTGTAAGGTACCGGACGGGCACCGGCGTCTGCCGGTGCCTGTCTTTTCTTTTCCCGCACCCGGCAGACCCTTCACATAACGCTCGACAAGACCCGCGGACTGCTCAAGCCCCGGGTTAACCGCGGCGGTGGTTACAACAGCAATGCGGTCAAACTGATCCTCGCCGAAATCAGCTGTGAACACGGCCAGCAGGCAGTCAACCCGCTGATTACCGAATTCCGTCTCGATGCCGTGTTTCGGCATCACGCCTGACTCTCTGTTACCCGGCGGCTGGCAGAACGCCCATAAACAGGCTAGCATGAGCCTGTGCTGGTGGCCGACAGGCTGTCTGTACCCGGTCTGATGGGAGACCATGGCCGCATAATCACAACAACAATGTGGAGGAGATAGCCATGTCTACGGGGCTCATGATCGCTATTCTGTGCGCACTGAGCGCGATCGTATACGGTGCCTGGTCGTACCAGTGGATCCTGAGAAAACCGGCCGGTAATGAACGCATGCAGGAAATTGCCGCCGCCATACAGGAAGGGGCCTCGGCCTATCTGAACCGGCAATACACGACCATCAGCATTGTCGGTCTCGTACTGTTTCTCGCTATTTTTGTCGCACTCGACGTGCTGACCGCGGTCGGTTTCGCGATCGGTGCGCTGTGCTCGGCGGGTGCCGGCTATATCGGTATGAATATATCGGTGCGGGCCAATGTGCGCACCGCCGAGGCCGCCAATAGCGGCCTCAACGCTGCCCTGCAGGTTGCCTTTCGTGGCGGAGCCATCACCGGCATGCTCGTCGTCGGCCTTGGTCTGCTCGGTGTTGCCGGTTATTACGCCGTACTCAGCGCCATGACCCCGACCGGGGAGTCGGTCCGCCTTGGTCCACTGGTCGGCCTTGCCTTCGGTGGCTCGCTCATTTCCATCTTTGCCCGTCTCGGTGGCGGCATCTTCACCAAGGGTGCGGATGTGGGTGCCGACCTGGTCGGCAAGGTCGAGGCCGGCATCCCCGAGGATGACCCGCGTAACCCGGCCGTGATTGCCGATAATGTCGGCGACAATGTCGGTGACTGCGCCGGCATGGCTGCCGACCTGTTTGAAACCTACGCCGTGACCATTATTGCCACGATGCTGCTCGGCGGGCTCATGCTCAGCGACGCCGGTAACGCGGCGGTGATGTATCCGCTCGTTATCGGCGGCGCCTCGATCATCGCCTCGGTGATCGGCACCTTCTTCGTCAATGCAAGAGAAGGCGGCAAGATCATGAATGCCCTGTATCGTGGCCTTGCCGTGTCCGGTGTGCTCGCCGCCATCGCCTTCTACCCGATTACGAACTGGTTGCTCGGTGACAGCGTCATCATCGACGGCAACGCTATCGCCTCGGTGAACCTGTTCTACAGCGCACTTATCGGCCTGGTTCTGACCGCGGCGATGGTCATCATCACCGAGTACTACACAGCGACGGAATACGGCCCTGTCAAACATATTGCCGAGGCCTCCACGACCGGCCATGGCACCAATGTTATCGCCGGGCTGGGCGTGTCGATGAAATCCACGGCCCTGCCGGTACTGGCCGTCTGTGCCAGTATCTGGGGCGCCTATGAACTGGCCGGCCTGTACGGGATCGCGATTGCCGCCACCGCAATGTTGTCGATGACCGGCATCATTGTTGCGCTTGATGCCTATGGCCCGATCACTGACAACGCCGGCGGCATTGCCGAGATGGCCGAACTCGATGAAAAGATCCGTAACATCACCGATCCGCTCGATGCAGTCGGCAACACCACCAAGGCCGTCACCAAGGGCTACGCCATCGGCTCGGCCGGGCTCGCCGCACTCGTGCTGTTTGCCGATTACACGCACGCACTCGACAAACAACTCGGTCAGACACTCAGTTTTGATTTGTCTGATCACATGGTCATCATCGGCCTGTTCATTGGTGGCCTCGTGCCCTACCTGTTCGGCTCCATGGCCATGGAGGCCGTCGGCCGTGCCGCGGGCAGCGTGGTCATCGAGGTGCGCCGTCAGTTCCGTGAGATTCCCGGCATCATGGAGCATACCGCGAAACCCGATTACTCGCGCGCCGTGGACCTGCTGACCAAATCCGCCATCAAGGAAATGATCATCCCCTCACTGTTGCCGGTACTCGTACCCGTCATTGTTGGCGTGGTACTCGGACCGAAGGCACTCGGTGGCCTGTTGCTCGGTACCATCATCACCGGTCTGTTCGTGGCAATCTCCATGACCACGGGTGGCGGTGCCTGGGACAACGCGAAGAAATACATCGAAGACGGTAACTTTGGCGGCAAAGGAAGTGAAGCGCACAAGGCTGCCGTGACCGGTGATACCGTCGGCGACCCTTACAAGGATACTGCCGGCCCGGCGATCAACCCGCTGATCAAGATCATCAATATCGTTGCGTTGTTGATCGTACCGTTACTTTGAAACCACTGGTCACAGAAGCCTGGCGGCTTCATTGTGTTGTCTCATAGAACGCTTTTAGCGTTCATTATGAGTACCTCATCCGTACCGGGTCGAGGCAACCCTAA
>JASFME010000104.1:0-7820 GCA_050117725.1 Granulosicoccaceae bacterium
CCGCTGTGATGAGTTACCTGCCTGCCGATGTCAGTGAACTGCGTACCCTGACCGATTTAGTGCGTTGGGGCGCGAGCCGTTTCAATGAACACGAACTGTACTTCGGGCATGGCACGGATAATGCCGTCGATGAAGCACTGGCCCTGGTATTACATGCCCTGCATTTGCCGCACGGCCTGTCTCCCGAGTTGTTGCAGTCACGTCTGACTACGGATGAAAAGCAGCAGATCCTTGATCTGTTCAATCAACGTATCGAACAACGCCTGCCTGCCGCCTACCTGACGCACGAGGCCTGGTTTGCCGGCCTGCCGTTTTATGTCGATGAACGTGTTCTTGTGCCGCGTTCGCCGATTGCTGAGTTGATCGAGCAACAGTTCCAGCCGTGGGTGGATACCGACAGTGTTGGCAGCGTGCTGGATATGTGCACGGGCAGTGCCTGTATCGCGATTGCCAGTGCCTGTGCCTTTCCGCATGCACAGGTCGATGCCGCCGATATTTCCAGCGATGCGCTTGAGGTGGCGAACATGAATATCGAGCGTCATCACCTGCAAGGGCAGGTAACGGCGATCCAGTCGGACCTGTTTGCCGCGCTGCAGGGCCGGCGTTATGACATCATTGTCAGTAACCCGCCGTATGTCGACGTCGAAGACATGCAGGACCTGCCGGATGAGTTCCGCCATGAACCGGTGCTCGGGCTTGCGGCCGGGCAAGATGGTCTGGATATCGTGCGCCGCATGCTGGTCGAGGCGGCCAGTCACCTGAATGATGACGGCATCCTGGTCGTCGAAGTCGGCAACAGCGCCGTTGCGGTTGAGGAGATATGGCCGGATATCCCGTTTGTCTGGCTCGACTTCGAGCGCGGTGGTGGCGGTGTGTTCCTGCTCACCGCGGAACTACTGCGTGAACACCATGATATGTTTGTAAACAGCCTGCCTGCACAGGTTGGAATGTAACGAAGAAATTCGTATGGCAGCTGAATATGATGAAGATTCAATGAGTGATGTGCCAGGGTTTTTGCCGGACCTTGAGGAAGGCCTGCGGGTGCTGCGCCAGAGCATGGCGAAAGGAGGGTCTCGAGATTGATGAGGATTGATCTGGATCAATCGCATACGGACGGTCCTGCGGCATAATAGGCCGTCGCCCAAGCTGAAGAGATGGTCATGCAACAATCCATCGTTTTTGATGTGCAGCTGCTGAAGAAATACGATATCAGTGGTCCGCGCTATACCTCGTATCCGACCGCACCGCAGTTCGATGCCGCTTTCACCGAACAGGATTACCGTGCCTGTATCGAGGCGAGCAACACGGCCAATCCGCAAGGGCCGCTTTCCTTGTACGTCCATCTGCCGTTTTGCGACACGATTTGTTATTACTGCGCCTGTAACAAGGTCGTAACGAAGGATCGCGGTCGCGCCCGGCCCTACCT
This sequence comes from Granulosicoccaceae bacterium, assembly GCA_050117725.1. Classification (GTDB taxonomy): domain Bacteria; phylum Pseudomonadota; class Gammaproteobacteria; order AKS1; family AKS1; genus JASFJH01. Next base: position 1,427 of record JASFME010000104.1, read on the forward strand.
GGATCACCTGCACCGCGAGATCGCCATGCAGGCCGCGCTGTTCCCGGCCAGTCGCGAGGTGCAGCAGTTGCACTGGGGCGGCGGTACGCCGACCTTTATCAGTCATGAACAGATGCGTTCACTCATGGTGCAACTGCGCGAACATTTTCCGTTTGCCGATGATGCAACGGGTGAGTATTCGATCGAGATCGATCCGCGCGAGGCCGATGCCGACACCATCACCGTGTTGCGCGATATCGGTTTTAACCGGCTCAGCATGGGTGTGCAGGACCTCGATGAAAAAGTCCAGCAAGCCGTCAACCGTATCCAGTCGGAACAACAAACCTTCAGCGTGATGGATGCCGCGCGTGAACAGGGCTTTCGTTCCATCAGCCTCGATCTCATGTACGGCTTGCCGTTCCAGAGTGTCGACAGTTTCCTGCGCACACTCGACCGGGTGCTGGCGGCGCAGCCGGATCGCCTGTCACTGTTCAACTACGCGCACCTGCCGCACATGTTCAAACCGCAGCGGCGTATCAACGAGGCGGATCTGCCGGATGCGCAGACCAAACTGGATATCCTGCAGGCGAGCAGCAAGCGGCTCACCGAGGCCGGTTATGTCTATATCGGCATGGATCATTTCGCCCGACCGGATGATGAACTCGCCATCGCGCAGCGCGAGGGCAAGCTGTACCGCAACTTCCAGGGTTACTCGACGCATGCCGAGTGTGACCTGGTAGCGTTCGGTGCAACCGGTATCGGCCAGGTCGGTAACTGTTACTGCCAGAACCAGCGCGAGATGGCGGCCTATAGCGAGGCACTCGATGCGGGGCATCTGGCCGTGATGCGCGGTATGCGTATGAACGAGGATGATCGTATCCGCCGCGCCGTGATCCAGCAGTTGATTTGCCATTTCACACTCGCCTTCGCCGACATTGAACAGCGTTTCGGTATCGAGTTCACCCGCTATTTTGCCGATGAACTGCCGCGCCTGCAGCCGATGCAGGACGACGGCCTGCTTGACGTCGATGCACGGGGTATCGAGATATTGCCGGCCGGTCGTCTGCTGATCCGCAATATCTGCATGGTGTTTGATGCCTACCTGGATCGTTCGCAGCAAAAGTACTCAAAAGTGATTTGATCCTTCAGAAGGCGCGACGCCATCGGGATAACCCGCTACAATACCGGCCATGTCCGGAAACTCGATTGGCAAACTGTTCACGGTAAGCGGCTTTGGCGAAAGTCATGGCGCGGCGCTCGGCTGTATTGTCGACGGCTGTCCGCCCGGGCTGGAACTCAGTGAAGCCGATTTGCAACACGATCTGGACCGGCGCAAGCCGGGTACCTCGCGGCATACCACGCAACGGCGCGAGGCGGATGCCGTACAGATCCTGTCCGGTGTCTTCGAGGGCAAGACCACGGGCACACCGATTGGCCTGATCATCCACAACACCGATCAGCGCTCCAAAGATTATTCGAACATCATGGACCGCTTCCGCCCGGGCCATGCCGACTATACCTACCAGCAGAAATACGGTGTGCGCGACTACCGTGGCGGTGGTCGCTCGTCGGCGCGGGAAACCGCGATGCGGGTCGCGGCCGGGGCGATTGCCAAGAAATACCTGCGTGAACGCTATGGTATGGAGATCCGTGGTTACCTGAGCCAGCTCGGTCCGATTCGTGCCGAGGCCTTTGACTGGGATGAAGTGCGGCGTAACCCGTTTTTCTGCCCCGATGCCGGCAAGGTGGCCGAGATGGAGGCCTACATGGATGCGTTGCGCAAGGAAGGCAACTCCATCGGTGCACGCATTAACGTGGTCGCCTCGAATGTGCCACCGGGACTCGGTGAACCCATTTTCGATCGGCTCGATGCAGAGATTGCGCACGCGCTCATGAGTATCAACGCCGTCAAGGGCGTGGAACTCGGCGCGGGTTTCGCCAGTGTCGAGCAAAAGGGCACCGAACACCGCGATGAGATCACACCGGACGGCTTTCTGAGCAATCATGCCGGCGGGGTGCTCGGCGGTATTTCCAGTGGCCAGGACATTGTTGCGAGTATTGCGCTCAAGCCGACCTCGAGCATTCGCCTGCCCGGGCAGAGCGTGAATACACACGGGGATCCGGTCGAGGTCGTGACCACGGGCCGTCATGATCCCTGTGTCGGTATCCGCGCCACCCCTATCGCGGAAGCGATGCTGGCGATTGTCCTCATGGACCATGTGCTGCGGCACCGCGCCCAGAATATGGATGTGCAGTCCGGCACACCGGTGATCCCCGCCGGCAAGTCCTGATACGTGCTCGCATGAGTGAGTCGGCCGCAGCACCTTACTGGCGACTGTCCGGTTTTTACCTGTTTTATTTTGCCACCATCGGCGTGATCGTGCCGTACTGGCCGCTCTACCTGAAGTCACTTGCTTTTTCCCCGCGCGAGATCGGCGAACTCATGGCCGTGGTCATGGCCACCAAGATCATTGCCCCGAATATCTGGGGCTGGATCGCTGACCACACCGGCCAGCGTATGTGGATCGTGCGCGCGGGTTCGCTGCTGGCGATCCTGTTCTTTACCGGTGTGTTTTTTGGCCAGGGTTATTTATGGATGGCGGCAGTGATGGCGGCCTTCAGCTTTTTCTGGAATGCAACACTGCCGCAGTTCGAGGCGACCACCTTCAGCCATCTTGGCGAACAGACGCACCGCTACAGCAGTATTCGTTTATGGGGGTCGATCGGTTTTGTGATCGCAGCCATCGGGCTGGGCTGGGAACTGGAAGTACAGGGTGCCGGGAATTTGCCTGTGGTCCTGCTCGGTCTGTTTGTCGGGATCTGGCTGATCAGTCTGATCGTCCCGGAACGCGCCGCCGGCCATTTGAAACTGGATCAACTCCACCTGTTCGACGTCCTCAAGCGCCCGGAAGTGCTGGCGCTGATCATGATCGTATTTCTCATGCAGTTAAGCCATGGGCCGTACTACACGTTCTATACCATTTATATGGAAGACCATGGCTATTCGCGCAGTTTTATCGGCTGGCTATGGGCGCTGGGCGTGATTGCCGAGATTGTCGTGTTTCTCATCATGCACCGTTTGATACCGGCATTTGGCCTGCGCCGTTTGCTGTTATTCAGTCTCGCCATGGCGGCATTGCGCTGGTGCCTGTTGGCCTGGTTTGTTGATTCACTGCTCATCATGCTCCTGAACCAGGTGCTGCATGCCGCGACATTCGGGGTTTATCACGCGGCCGCAATCCAGTACTTCCATGTGTACTTCAGGGGCAGACACCAGGGCCGGGGACAGGCACTGTACAGCAGTATGAGCTATGGAGCCGGGGGTGCGCTCGGCGCCTTGCTGAGTGGCTATGCCTGGTCAGGGCTTGGCAGCACGATGACCTATCTTGCGGCGGCACTGATCAGCGTGCTGTCAATTCTGATCGGTTGGCGTTACCTGCGCACACTTGATTAGCACGAGACGGAATGTCTTTTACATCTTTTCCGAAAATTGTTGCAGTGTACGGATAAAGGCGCCGGCGGCATTCGACAGGGTTCGTTCGGTATGCCGGACCATGCCGAGCCGACGTTGCAGGTGCATGCCCTCGACTTCGAGGACGTGTACCTGCCCGTCGACCATCGTGTGTGGCAGGATGCTCCAGCCCAGACCAATCGAGACCATCATCTTGATGGTCTCCAGGTAGTTGGTCGACATGCGCACCTGCAGGTTTATACGGCGTGGGCGCAGGGCATTTTCCAGCACGTTACGCGTATAGGTGCCTTCGGCGGGCAGGATTGCCGGCCACCCGGCCAGCTTGTCGGCCGTACAGCGTTGCGCCCTGGCCAGTTGGTGTTGCGGGCTGACCACGAAGCGCAGCTGGTCTTGCCAGAGCGGCTCGAGCAACAACACTCTTGCGGGCTCGAGTGGCAGTGTCACCACGCCGAGTTCGAGATCGCCGTGCTCGACCGCCGCGCAGACTTGCTCCGAATCCATGAAATGCAGGTCGAGTTCGACCTCCGGGTAGGCGGCATTGAACCGGCGCAGTGTCGCAGGCAGGCGATGCAGGCCGATGTGGTGACTTGTACCGATGCTCAAGCGGCCACCAATCGCGCCGGACAGGTTATGGATTGCGCGCTGACTGTCCTGGACCTCGAGCAGGATGCGCCGTGCCCGCGGCAGCAATGCCTGTCCGGCCCCGGTCAGGCGGATTTGCCGGCCGATACGGTCAAACAGCCGTGTATCAAGGCTGTCTTCGAGCCCGGCAATGCGCTTGCTTACTGCCGGCTGGCTCAAGTGCAGGGACTCGGCGGCACGCGAGAACGAACCCAGCTCGGCGACGCTGACAAAGGATTGCAGGGCAGCGATGTCCATAACCTATAATCAAAAGGAATAATAATTATAATAATAATGCATTTGTGTTATGAGTCAAGCCCGCCTAAACTTCCGTGCTATCAGTGACTTGCCCTATACCCGGAGACAAGCAAATGGCAGGTAAAACGCTTTACGACAAATTATGGGACAGCCACGTGGTGCGCATCGATGCCGACGGCACGGCACTCCTGTATATCGATCGTCATCTCGTGCATGAAGTGACCTCGCCACAGGCTTTTGAAGGTTTGCGTCTGGCCGGGCGCAAACTGTGGCGCCAGGGCAGCGTGCTTGCCACGCCGGACCATAATGTACCGACCACGGCGCGTGCTGCCGGGATCAGCGACCCGGTGTCGCGCCTGCAGGTCGAAACCCTGGATCAGAATTGCAGCGACTTCGGTGTGACCGAGTTCAGTATGGATGATATTCGCCAGGGCATCGTGCATGTAATTGGCCCGGAACAGGGCGCGACCCTGCCGGGTATGACCGTGGTCTGCGGCGATTCGCACACCTCGACACATGGCGCCTTCGGTGCGCTTGCCTTCGGTATCGGGACCTCCGAAGTCGAACACGTGCTCGCCACGCAGTGCCTGTTGCAGAAGAAATCGAAAAACATGCTGGTCAGTGTCGACGGTGAATTGCCGGCTGGCGTGACGGCAAAAGATATCGTGCTGGCGATCATTGGCGAGATCGGCACGGCCGGCGGTACCGGCTACGCGATCGAATTTGGCGGTGATGCCATACGTGCGCTGTCCATCGAAGGCCGTATGACGGTATGCAACATGGCGATTGAGGCCGGTGCACGTGCCGGCATGATCGCTGTGGATGACAAGACCATCGACTACGTGAAGGGCCGCCCGTATGCCCCGACGGCTGCGCAGTGGGAGCAGGCGGTTGCCAGCTGGCGTGAGTTGCATTCGGACGCCGATGCGCAGTTTGATCGCATCGTGCATATCGATGCGCAGTCGATTCGCCCGCAGGTAACATGGGGCACCTCGCCCGAGATGGTCGCGCCGATTGATGCAACAGTGCCTGACCCGGACAACGAACCCGACGCAGTCAAGCGCGAAGGTATGCAGCGTGCACTCGAGTATATGGGACTCGAGGCCAATACGCCGATCAATGAAATCCGGATTGACAAGGTCTTTATCGGCTCATGTACCAACTCGCGTATTGAAGACCTGCGTGCCGCCGCGGAAGTCGTGCGCGGCCACAAGGTCGCGGCCAATATAAAGCTGGCGATGGTCGTGCCGGGGTCGGGGCTGGTCAAGCAACAGGCCGAAGCCGAAGGTCTGGACAGGATTTTTATCGGCGCCGGGTTTGAGTGGCGTGAACCGGGTTGTTCGATGTGCCTGGCGATGAACGCCGATCGCCTCGAAGAAGGTGAACGCTGCGCCTCGACCTCGAACCGTAATTTCGAGGGCCGCCAGGGCCGTGGTGGTCGTACTCACCTGGTCAGTCCGGCGATGGCCGCGGCTGCAGCCATCGCTGGCCACTTTGTTGATGTTCGTGACCTGTAAGGAATAGCAGCATGGAAAAGTTTACTACCCTGAAAGCTGTCGTCGCGCCGCTGGATCGTTCCAATGTCGACACCGATGCGATCATCCCGAAACAGTTCCTGAAATCGATCAAGCGTTCCGGATTCGGGGTTAACCTGTTTGATGAATGGCGATACCTCGATGTGGGTGAGCCGGGCATGGACAACAGCAAACGGCCATTGAACCCGGAATTTGTATTGAACAAGCCGCGTTACCAGGGCGCACAGATCCTGTTGGCACGCAAGAACTTCGGTTGTGGTTCCTCACGCGAACATGCGCCCTGGGCGCTGGCCGATTATGGCTTCCGCGTCATCATCGCGCCAAGCTATGCCGACATCTTTTTCAACAACAGCTTCAAGAACGGCATTTTGCCGATCGTTCTCGACGAGGGCGTGGTCGATCAGTTGTTCAGGGAAGTCGAGGCAACGGAAGGTTACCAGCTCGAGGTTGACCTCGAGGCGCAAACTATCACCACGCCTTCGGGTGAAAGCATCACCTTTGATGTCGATCCTTTTCGCAAGCACTGTCT
>JASFME010000105.1:0-7763 GCA_050117725.1 Granulosicoccaceae bacterium
TGCAAGCGCTTCCCGGATACGCCCTTCACAATCGCTTTCTAGCGGTACCGAGAGAGGCAATTTTCTTCTGACCACAGTGTATGCCGTTTCGGAGTGGTCCTGGAGGGTTGTCGTGGTTTTATCCATATACACCTCCGTTTCAACCTTTGTGACGCTCAACGCCTTTGACATAATCCCGGTGATACTGCGGCTACCACTTATGCAGTAGCCGCAGTACTGCTGTTACCAGTTCATGCCATTACAGCCCCCCATCATGCCCATACCTGGACCCATACCGCCCATCATGCCCGGGCCCATCATGCCCGGGCCCATCATGCCCGGGCCCATCATGCCCGAGCCCATCATGCCCGAGCCCATCATGCCCGAGCCCATCATGCCCATACCACGGCCCATGCCACGGCCCATGCCATAGCCGCCCATCATGCCTCTCATGTCATTGAGCCTTTCACGCTGCTCCTTGTTCAGCACGGCACGCCTTTTGTTGCCTGCCTCGACAGTCGCTTCGATGACCTGGCGTTTCAGATCGAAAATCTTGCCATAGACCTTGCCAATGGCACTCGCGTTGCGGGTATCGGTATCATAAAGATCGGCCAGGCTGTCCTGCTCATCCATGATCTGGCCCTTCAGTGCCCAGATCTTTTTGCGCAGTTCACGCTGGATGTCACGGATCTGCCCCCGCTGCTTGTCGTCCAGATCCATCATGGCCATACCGCCGTAGCCCATCATGCCCATGCCGCCACGCCCCATACCCATAGGCATATCATCGTCAGACATGTGTTCACGGTATCTCTCACCATACCGTTCCTTCATCATCTTTTCCCTTTCCTCATCGCCCATCATCATGTGGCCACCCCGCATATCGGCAACCGATAAAACAGGGGCAGAAAGTAATACAATCGACAACAACATAAATGTATGTTTTTTGACATTCATAGCTCTTCTCCTTTGGAGATTATCTTCTTGCTTAATTTATATTTCCCACTTAACCGGGAAATGAAAAAGAAATACTGTACTGCTAATACAGATCGTTATAGATAAGCGTTACTGCTTTAAAAGGCCTTCCTTAAACTGTTGTTGTGTTCAACAACACCAGCCATAGGCTGCCTCACAGGCAATCGCTACGCATGAGTAGAGTCAATTAAATACGGAAACGTTGGGTGACGAGATACGTTCGTCGTCGAGAGGGGGGCGGCTGGATCGTGTGGTGGAGAGTCAGTACAGTTTCTGAAGCAACCAGTACTTGTCCGATGCCGACACCAGCAATGACTGCCGACTGCTTGTGATCAAATTTGAAGTTGTTGTTTTTTGGTAATGCATCAGAAAGCCAGTTGGGATTATCAGCATCATCATCGCAATGTTTGTGACTGACATCTGCCGCAGTCATGCTTACATGGGGATCATGGCCTTCATCATTACCGTGGCGATCATGGCCAACCTGATAGGCATGGCCTGGAAGCGGAGCATCATGTTCATGGGGCAGACTGCCGGCAACCGACTCACAGCAAGGCTGCAACACCAGCAACAACCAGGAGACCAGCCACACGGCCAGCACCCTGCCTGTCAGACGTCGCATTCTTGGCATTGCAGTCATATGCCCGCTTTGCTCCTGGAAAACGCAATCGCTTTCATTACATCCTACTCCATACCCGCACCTGGCGCATCACTCGGATATACTTCTTACCAGCTGTCACAGGCCCCAACCCTGAATCGTTCACAGCGCTTTAAAAAAAGGCACACTTTTTCAAGTTCTATTTATCGGGACCACCCAGGCTTTTCACCAGCCAGACAATACCCGCGATGATCGCAATCCAGATCAACAGGCCGAAACCCCAGTGACCCAAGCCAAAGCCAAACGTCATCCAGCCTCCGTCGTGCATCATTATTTCTCCTTCTGCATGGCAGTGCGGCTGCGTGCATCATTGCGTGCCCAGGCCTGGTAGAGATCATCCGGCCATTTCGCCTGAAACCAGGCAATCACGTCCTCGACATCCTGCTCGGATAACTGATCTTTCCAGCCAGGCATGCTGCCGCCGATCGCCTGCGTCCCCTCGCGGATCGTATGCTTGAGCGCGGCCATCGGGTGGTGCCACGCATGCGCCGTGCCGTTCAGGGCCGGCGGCGGGTACTTGCCGTCCGGTCCCGGCTTGTGCCAGTTCGGCGCGCCTTCGGCCTGCGTTCCATGACACTCGGCGCAGCTCTGCTGATAAATTTTGCCGCCACGTGCAATCTGTGCCATGTCCTGCTTGCGTTCATAGACAATGTCAGCCTTCGCCAGTTCGGGTACCGGCTTGTTGCTCGCTGTCGGTTCTGGCGACTCATTACATGCCTGCAGTAACAGGCTTGCTGCAGTAATAACCAATACCACAGTGTATTTCATATCAATTCTCCTTCCGGCCACGGCCACGCCAGACCAGGAACACGGCCCGGTTCCATACCCGGGCCGTGTGTTTGCGTTATACCAACTTGATACCATCCCGGCGCAGTTCTTCAACGCTGGCCGTTTCCGCCACCGTTCCCCTGGGTGGCTCGTACCAGCCCGGGTCCGCATAACTGGCGAGCTTGTCGCGCACCTTGAACACGGTGAACATGCCGCCCACCGTGGTCATGCTGTAGTGCAGTTTGGACGCTGCCATGGGCACAGAATTGCCCGGCACTGGCATTTGCATGTACGCCATCTCACCCATGCCGGTTTCGCCCATGTTCATGTAGGCCGGCAACAGGGACTGTACCTGACGTTCGACACTGCCCAGATCCGCCCCGATCAGGTTGGGAAACTCATGACCCATCTGGTTCATGATGTGATGGGTCATGTGACAATGCATGGCCCAGTCCCCCGGAGCATCGGCGATGAACTCACAGTCACGGGTCTGACCCACAGCCACCAACGCCGTGATCTCCGGCCATTGTGCGGATACCGGGATCTTCTCACCATCAGTAGCCGTGATTTTGAACTTGTAGCCGTGCAGATGGATGGGGTGGTGATCCATGGCAGACAGGTTGCCGATACGGATCCGCACCCTGTCACCGGTCTTCGCCACGAGTGGCTCGATGGCCGGGAACACATGACCGTTCATGGTGAGGACGTTGAAGTCCGTCATCTCATTCGGATTGGGGCGCGAGGTGCCGGCATCAATCCGGTATTCGTTGAGCTGAATACTGAAATCCCGGTCCACGATATCTTCATCACGCGGGTTGCGTGGGTGGATGATGAACTGCCCGGTCAACCCCATGCCCTCCTGGGTCATGGTGTCGTAATGCGAGTGGTACATGAATGTACCCGACTGGCGGATGGTCCACTCGTACTTGAAGGTCTCTCCCGGCGGGATCGGTCGCTGGGTCAGTCCGCTGACACCGTCCATACCATTGGGCAAAAACAGGCCATGCCAGTGTACGCTGGTTGGCGCCTGTAACTTGTTGGTGACATAGATGCGGATACGATCACCCTCGACCGCCTCGATGGTGGTGCTGTTCAGGTTACCGTTGTAGCCCCACACCGTGGCCTTCAGGCCCGGCATGAATTCATGCTCGAACTCCTCTGCCACCAGGTGGAAGACCTTCACGCCATCGACAATCTTGAACGGCAGTTTGCGGCCGCTCGGCACGACCACCGGTCGGTAGTCCACACCCGGTTTACCGGGCGCCTTCGGTTCAACGTCCACGGGACCGCCACTGTAGGTCGGCCACCACCGTTTGCTGCCATCCACTGTGGATGCCTGGACCGGGCGCGTCACCAGCGCGGCGCCGCCCGCAACCGCAGCACCGGCCGTCAGAAATTTACGTCGTGACAATTTCATGATTAATGTCCTCCTTCAGAATCACCACCACCGGCTGCAGGCATAGCCTTAGCCATCGGGGCGGCGCTGGCCATACGGCCATTTACGATTAGTTCAACACGGCCACGCGCCAGCCAGTATTCACGCAGGGCATCGATATAACGCTGCCCGGTGAGTAACTGCTGTTCCTGGGCCATCAACAACCGGAATACACCGATCTGCATGGCGTTGTATTCCAGCATCAAGCCTTCAATGATGCGTTCCCGCAGGGGGAGCATGACCTCGCGCAGATGGCGTTCCTTCATACGCGCCATCTCCAGTCCACGGGCTGCACCCCGCGCGGCGGAGCGGATCCTGATGGCAAGGTCCTTGTAGTTGGCACGCACCTGCTCCAACTGGGCACGGGCTCTGGCGCGCTTGGCCTGGCCAAAGTCGAAGATCGGGATGGGAAACGAGATACTGGGGCCGTCTTCCCAGTCGCCATCCTCGCTGCGTTCCCAACGAAAACCGATTTCAAGATCGGGGATCACCGAGGTGACATTGACGATGCCGGCGCGCTTGGCCAGTGCTTCCATCTGCAGGCGCATCATCTCCAGTTCAAGATTACTTTCGATGGCCTGTTTTTCGATGGTGGTGACATCAATCTCCCTGTCCGGGATCTCCGGCAACCGGGTATTCATGGACCAGCGGGTTGCTGTCCCCCACACTCCCATCATGGCGTTAAGACGCTCGCGGCTATCCATGAAGGCGGCTTCGACCGCGGCCAGGGCAAGCCGTGATTCCTGGTGCAGCGCTTTACGCTGATACAGGGCCAGCTCAGTAATGTTACCCGCCTTGCGCAGGCGTTCAGCCACTTCCACTCCGGTACCGGTAGCTTCCACCACCTGTTGTAACATTTCGACGAACTGCTTGTTGGCCTGGGCCTGGTAGAAAGCAGTGCGTACCTCACCTGCCAGGGCCATCACCTCGTTTGTCACGCGAAGCTTCGCTGCCTCGAAATCCCGCTCGGCAGCCGCCTTGCGCAAGGGCAAGGTAAACACGCCGAGGAAATCCCAGGTGATATCGAAATCATAGGACTTGCCGCTTTCACCACGGGGGTACAGTACCGCACCTTCGAAGACCGGATTGCGTAACAGGCCGGCCTGTACCAGGTCCGCCTGGGCCACACCAAGTTCTTCATAGGTAGCCTGCAGTCCCGGATTATTCAACAGCGCGATCTGGACTGCCACATCGGCAGTCACCTCGCTTTGCAGCATGGCTCGAATTTTCTGCACGACCTCCTGATCCTCGGGACCACCTTTGCGCCAGTGGATATTCTTGTCCACGCGCGTGTTGATCTGTTGACTGACTTCTTCAAAGCCCGGTTTGGGTTTGATCGAAGCACACGCCGCCAGGCTCGTTGCCAGCATGAGGACGATCAATAATTTAAAGTTGTTCATTACGCGTCCTCCATCAATGCATCATGTGTCCCGCATGGGGATCGTCAGGCTTCTCGGGACGTTCAACCGTCTCGACATTCAATGTATCCGGCATGGGTGGGCGCGGTGCCGCTATGGCATCCGGGTTCGCCGGGTTGTTGAGCGTGGGCGGCTCGATTGTGACCGGGGTTGTACAACCTCCCAGCATTGCCAATGGCGCGCCAAGCAGTACAGCGAAGCATAGCCGCCTGCATTGGCCGCCACGCCAGAACGTGGAAGCGTATTTTTTATTAAGCATTACAGTACTCCTGAAACATTCACTCAGCCGTGTGCTACACGACTGTAAATGATTGAACATCAGATCCCGTTATTCAGTTCACGGCATCAGTTGACAAAGATGTTCTGTTGTTCAGGATTGTGGGGGGTGCGACAGCGGTGTCGGTGAGATACCCCGCAACTGGATTCGATAGGCTGGCGCCCGTAAATCCTGCATTGCGTGGCTTAATGTATAACTTGCTGGAAATGTATTTGAATGAGAAGAAAAACAGCTGCCACAAGTCAGGCAACCGCCCGTACAGTCGTGCTGGCTGTCGGACTCATTATCGCAGGCATTGCTGCCACCTTCTTCGTCAGACATCTGCGACATGCAACAGGTCTTGTGATCGTCTGCAGACATGGGCATGGCCTGAGACAATACCGGCAGGCTGACCATTATCAGCGCCAGGGCCATCATCACGAGTTTGTGTAGTCTTTTCTGCATAGATTCGGAATCATAGAAGACTATGATTCAATTAGCAATCAACCTGACTTTATGACTCGCTAATGTCGAGATAGTTCAAAGAAGCGGCATAAGCCTCTAATCCCGCCCGGAGCGCACCCTTGGGGAAGAAGGGCGTCATACATCGGCAACTACCGACTCGCCGGGCAACTTTAGCAGGCCACCTGCCTCTTCTTCGACAAAGCGGCGGAAGGCCCGGGCCACCGGTGACAGGCGCTTGCCCTTGCGATGCACGAGATACCAGTGACGCATGATCGGAAAATCCTCTACGTCCAGTACCACGAGTCGACCGGTTTCGAGTTCCATTTCCAGTGTGTGCACGGAAACAATACCCAGACCAAGTCCGGCCTGCACCGCCTGCTTGATGGCCTCGTTCGAACTCATTTCCATGGCCGTAGTGAGGGTCGCGCCACGCTCGGCAAAAAAGCGTTCCATGGCAATACGCGTACCGGAACCTGGTTCACGCATGATGAAGCTTTCCTCTTGCAGGGTTTCCAGTGAGATAGCTTCCTGCTTTGCCAGGGAGTGCGCCGGCGGGGCGATCACGACCAGCGGATTTTCCAGAAACGGCAGGGCCTCGAGCTCCTTGCCTTCGGGAGGCAGACCCATGATCACCATATCGCAGTCATTCACATCCAGGTGTTCGAGCAGGCCTTGACGGTTGGTAACATCGAGACTGACGGTAACGGCCTCGAAGCGATTGTTAAATGCGGCAATCAGGCGTGGCGCAAAATAGTTGGCAGTACTGGCAACAGCGATCATGAGCCGGCCGCGGCGTACCCCCTTGATGTCTTCGAGTACCTGTTCGGTTTCATCCAGCCGCGCCTCTACCTGGCGGGCGGCCTGGTACATCTCGTGACCGGCTTCGGTGAGGAAGATCTTTTTACCGAGTTGTTCAAACAGTGCCAGGCCCAGGTTATCTTCCAGCTGCTTGATCTGCATCGACACCGCCGGTTGCGACAGGTGCAACTCCTCGGCGGCCCGCGTATAGCTTTTCAGCCGGCCCACCGCCTCAAAGACCTTTAACTGGCGCAATGTGATATGCATGGGGGATGCACCAACTATCCGGCAGGATTACAAATCCAGTTCATCAATACCCATGTCCTGATCGCCATGATTGAGGCGGATACGCATTTTCACATTGCCCGGTGAGTTGGCATTTTTCAGGGCTTCGTCGATATTCACCTTGCCCTGTGCATACAGTTCATACACAGCCTGGTCGAAGCTCTTCATGCCGCGATCCTTGCTCGTTTCCATGGCCTTTTTGACCTTCTCTACCTCGCCGCGCTGGATCAGCTCGGCGATATACGGCGTGTTCAGCATGACTTCGACCGCGGGCAGGCGCTTGCCGTCCTTGCCCATGAGCAATCGCTGTGACACGATCGCGCGCATGTTCAATGACAGGTCATCATAGAGCTGACGGCGGGCACTGTCCGGGAAGAAATTCAGGATACGTTCCAGGGTCAGGTAAGCATTGTTCGCATGCAGCGTCGCCATACACAGGTGACCGGTTTCGGCATAGGCAATCGCCTGTTGCATGGTTTCCATGTCGCGGATTTCACCGATCAGGATCAGGTCCGGCGCTTCACGCATGGCGTTACTCAGGGCATGACCATAACTCTTGGTATCCATACCGACTTCACGCTGGTCAACAATCGACTTTTGATGGTCATGCATGTATTCAATCGGGTCTTCAATGGTCAGGATATGCCCGGTCCTGTTACGGTTACGATGGTCGATCATCGAGGCCAGCGTCGTCGACTTACCGGAACCTGTCGAGCCGACCACGAGCAC
>JASFME010000106.1:0-7738 GCA_050117725.1 Granulosicoccaceae bacterium
GGGTGCCGAGGTCGCATTTGCCGGCCGCTCCAATGCCGGTAAATCCAGCGCCCTGAACGCTATCTGCGACCAGAAGGCCCTGGCCCGCACGAGCAAGACCCCTGGCCGCACGCAGCTCATCAATTTCTTCGCCATTGATGATGAGCGGCGTCTCGTCGACCTGCCCGGCTACGGCTATGCCAAGGTCAAGGAGGCCATCAAGCGCCACTGGCAGGCGGCGCTGGCCGAGTACCTCGAACATCGCCAGGCCCTGCGCGGACTCGTGCTGGTCATGGATATCCGCCACCCGCTCAAGGAGTTTGACCTGCAGATGCTCGAATGGTCGTCACATGCCGGCCTGCCCGTGCACGTCCTGCTGACCAAGGCCGACAAGCTCAAACACGGCGCGGCGAAAAGTATGCTGCTCGGTGTGCAACGCGACTTGCAGAAAAAATACGGGATTGATGCCACCGTACAGCTGTTCTCCGCGCTGAAACGTACCGGGCTCGACGAGGCGCGGGAACATATCGAGGCGTGGCTGGAATAAGTTGGCAGAAAAAGCCGGTCGTTTCTTTCCTGACGCTACAAGCCGGTTATTACAAATTCCTTAAAAACACTGACAACTGATGACTGACTACTTTGTTTCAGGACTGAAAACTATAAAAAAAGCCCCGGCAGAGGGGCTGTCCGGGGCAATCACATCCGGCGTCCTAATGGCTTAGGTGGGGGGTTGCCGGACTTTTCCATTCAGGGAGGTAGAACAGAAAAGGTACAATCACTGCACAATAACTAAGACGCCCGCCGGGCAAAAATGTTCCCCGGGTTTGATTGAATTTTTTTATCGGCAAGCTCGCGCCGATTAGTGCGCCTCATCCCAGTTATTACCCACCCCGATATCGACGATGAGTGGCACCGCGAGTTCGGCGGCACCGCTCATGCAGTCACGTATGCCGCTTGTCGCCTGCTCGACATCCGTGTGCTTGACCTCGAACACGAGTTCATCGTGGACCTGCATGATCATTTTCACATCGAGCCCGGCAGCGGGCATCCAGTCTGCCGTGGCGAGCATGGCGCGCTTGATGATATCGGCGGCCGTACCCTGCATCGGCGCATTGATCGCAGTACGTTCGGCATACTGGCGGCGCTGCATGTTCGATGCCTTGATATCCGGTACATACAGGCGCCGGCCAAACACGGTTTCGACATAACCCGTTTGCCGTGCCCGCTCACGGGTTTCATCCATAAAGGTTTTCACACCGGGATACCGCGAGAAATACAGATCGATATATTGCTGTGCCACGCGACGTTCCACACCGAGTTGTTTCGCCAGGCCAAATGCCGACATGCCATAGATCAAACCGAAGTTGATGGCCTTGGCACTGCGGCGCTGGTTATCTGTCACCTTGTCACGTGCCACGCCAAACACCTCGGCCGCCGTAGCACGATGGATGTCTTCACCCTGGGCAAAGGCAGCCAGCAGTCCCTCGTCGCCCGACAGGTGCGCCATGATGCGCAGTTCGATTTGTGAATAGTCGGCCGCGAGCACGCGATAGCCGCGCGGCGCAATAAAGGCCTGGCGGATGCGTCGTCCTTCCTCGGTACGGATCGGAATGTTCTGCAGGTTCGGATCACTGGATGACAAACGTCCGGTCGCCGCTACGGCCTGGTGATACGAGGTATGCACGCGGCCGGTGTCGGCATTGATCATTAGCGGCAGCTTGTCAGTGTAGGTCGACTTGAGCTTGCTCATACTGCGATGCTCGAGGATCAGGCCGGGCAAGGCATGGCCCTGCTCGGCCAGTTCCTGCAAGACACCTTCCGCCGTCGAAGGCTGGCCCTTCGGGGTTTTCTGAATAACCGGCAAGCCCTGCTTTTCAAACAGGATTTGCTGGATCTGTTTCGGTGAGCCGGGATTGAACTCTTCACCCGCCTCTTTATACGCCTGCTGCACGATCTCGTCACAACGTTTTGCCAGTTGTTCACTTTGTGTCGCCAGCATATCCGTATCGATCAACACCCCGGTACGCTCCATAGCGGATAACACCTTGAGCAAGGGCAATTCGATTTCTTCATAGACCGCCTTCAGGCTTTTCTCGTTCGATAGCCTGGGCCACAAGGTATTGTGCAGGCGCAAGGTGACATCGGCATCTTCCGCCGCATACGGCGATGCCTCATCAATACTGACCTGGTTGAAGCCGAGTTGCTTCTTGCCCTTGCCGGCAACGTCTTCAAAACTGATGGTTTTATACGACAGGTATTTCAGCGCCAGCGAATCCATATCATGGCGGCTCGCGGTGCTGTCGAGCACATAGGACTCGAGCATCGTGTCATGCGCAATGCCGTTCAGGGTAATGTCATGGTTGGCCAGCACGTTGCGATCATACTTGAGATTATGGCCCACAAGCGGTGTGGCCGGATCTTCGAGCAGCGGCCTGAAGGCCTTCAGCACCTCTTCGCGGTCGAGCTGGGCGGGGGCATTTTCGTAGTCATGCGCCAGCGGCACGTAGGCAGCCTCGCCGTCCACGCCGAATGATATGCCGACAATTTGCGCCTGCATATAATCAAGGCTCGTGGTCTCGGTATCAAAGGCAAACAGCTCGGCCTTTTGCAATTTCTTCAACCACGCCTGCAGGGTTTTCATGTCCAGAATGGTCGTGTACTGACTTGTTCCCTGTATCGCCGCTTCATCCGGCGCCGCACCTTCGAGTTGTTCCGCCAGCCAGGTCCTGAATTCAAGCTGGCCGTACCACTTTGTCAGTGCCGCATTGTCCGGCTCACCGCGCACGAGTTGCTGCGGCGTGTTATCCAGCTCAACATCACACTTGATCGTGACGAGTTGCTTCGACAGCGGTAACTGTTCCAGGCTGGCACGCAGGTTCTCGCCGATCTTGCCCTTGATCGCATCGGCGTTTTCGACAATCGCTTCGAGCGTGCCGTACTCCTTCAGCCACTTCGCTGCGGTCTTCGGCCCGACCTTCGGCACGCCCGGTATGTTGTCCGAGGTGTCACCGATCAGCGCCAGGTAATCAATGATCTGCTCCGGGCGCACGCCGAACCTGTCTTCCACGCCCCGTACATCCGATACCGTGTCGGTCATCGTGTTGACCAGTGTGACGTGCTCATTGACCAGTTGGGCCATATCCTTGTCACCGGTCGAGATCAGGGTATGCATACCGGCCTCGCTGGCCTGTTTGGCGAGCGTGCCGATCACATCATCGGCCTCGACACCGTCGATGATCAGCAGCGGCAGGCCCATCGCCTCGACAATCGCGTGCAATGGCTCGATTTGCTGGCGCAGTTCATCCGGCATCGGCGGGCGGTGTGCCTTGTACTGCTCATAGAGTTCGTCACGAAAGGTCTTGCCCTTCGCATCAAACACCACGGCCATGTACTCCGGGTCATATTCGCGCAACAGGCGTCGCAACATATTCACCACGCCATACACGGCACCGGTGGGCATGCCCTCGGAATTGCTCAGGTTGGGCATGGCATGGAAGGCCCGGTACAGGTACGAGGAACCATCGACGAGAATGAACGGTTTGGAATTGGACATGTCTGATATAAAGAATACGCTTAATGTTTGGCCGGGGATCAGGTTATGATTATGGCATTATGGTGCGGAACATTATGTCGGATTCGACCCATGCCTGTCACCGCAACCGTACAAGGCATATGTAATGGATAAAAAGGACAAACTGGCACAACCGGGGCTGGCCCCCATCGGCGATGCACAGCTGACCCGTGAATCATGGAAAATTTTCCAGATCATGGCCGAGTTCGTCGAGGGCTTTGATCGCCTCGAGCGGACCAAGCCTTCTGTGAGCGTGTTTGGCTCGGCCCGCACGACTTCTGAGGATGCCTGCTACAAACTGGCCGAGGAAATTGCCCGACTGCTCTCGGATGCCGGATTTTCCGTGGTCAGTGGTGGTGGTCCCGGCATCATGGAGGCGACCAACAAGGGGGCCTATGCCGGCAAATCACCCAGTATCGGCCTGAACATCGAACTGCCGCGAGAGCAGGTTGCCAATCCCTACCAGGACATCCCGTTGCACTTCCGGCACTTTTTCTCGCGCAAGGTTATGTTCGTCAAATACGCCTCGGCCTACGTGGTACTGCCCGGTGGTTTCGGCACACTGGATGAACTGGCCGAGATCCTTACCCTCGTGCAAACCGGCAAAACCCGCCGCATCCCTATCATCCTGGTCGGCAGCGAGTTCTGGCAAGGCCTGGTCGACTGGCTGCGCAATACGCTGATCCCGGCCGGTACGATTGATGCCAAGGATCTGAATCTGTTCCGGATCATCGATGAGCCGCAGCGGGTTATCGATGCCATTTTTGAGCATTACGGCGCACGTGGCTTCGAACCGTCGGCCGAAGAGGCCGCCATCATGCTCGAACTGTAACGCCATGATGTATACTCAGGTGATGAAAATGATGAAAAAGACGCTCTTGATCGGACTGACCGCCTCACTGCTCGTCGCAGTAGGCATATCCATGGCAATCGATACGGATGACTCGCTCGCGCCGCCACCGCCACCCCCTGTGCAAAGTGGCGAAACCATTGAACCCGAGGTCACGATCATCGACAAGGGTGAGCAGACCATCACCGAGTACAGCATTAATGGCCGGGTCTACGCGACCAAGATCACGCCGACTCGCGGCGCCCCCTACTACCTGATCGACAAGGATGGTGATGGTGTCCTGGAAACCCGGCAGAGTGACATTGAAGGCACGCCGAATGTCCCGCAATGGATCCTGTTCAGCTGGTAAGCCTGTTAAATATAATTAAAAACAGATAGTTATGTCAGTTTATACGCGTGTTGATGAGGCCGATCTGACCGCCTTTCTCGCTGAATACAACGTCGGTGAACTGATCGACTTTACGGGCATCACTGCCGGCATCGAGAATACCAACTATTTTGTCACCACGACGGGGGGACGTTTTGTCCTGACCCTGTTCGAGCAACTCGCCGCCGAAGAATTGCCGTATTTTCTTGACCTTATGGCCTTTCTCGCCGAGCACGAGGTGCCCAGTGCTCACCCGATTGCCGACAATGCCGGCAACTACCTGCGTACCCTGAAGGGCAAACCGGCCGCGCTTGTGCAGCGTCTCAACGGCTACACCGTGGATCATCCCGACCCGGCGCAATGTGCCGCGCTCGGCAGTATGCTCGGCCGCCTGCACGCGGTCGGCCATGAGTTTACCGAACATCGCGACAATGACCGCGGCCCGCACTGGTGGCGGGTAACGGCCGACAAACTCGGTGACCGCCTCAGCGTTGATGACCGCGCCATGCTCGATGCCGAACTCGCCTTCCAGGGCAATTTCCGCGACAACACGCTGCCGCGTGGCGTGATCCACGCCGACCTGTTTCGTGACAATGCCCTGTTTCTCGACGAGGAACTTACCGGCATTATCGATTTTTACTACGCCTGCAACGACGTGCTGCTGTATGACCTCGCAGTGACGGTGAATGACTGGTGCAGCACCGCGAGCGGGGCGCTCGACCCGGCCCGCAGCGAGGCCATGCTCGGCGCCTATTGCGCACAACGCCCTGTGTCAGATGACGAGATCACTGCCTGGCCGGTGATGCTGCGTGCCGCTGCCCTGCGTTTCTGGTTATCCCGTCTGCACGACAAGCATTTCCCGAAAGAGGGCGAGATCACGCATATCAAGGATCCCGAGGTATTCCGCCATATCCTTGAACACCGTGTCGAGCACATGGATGAAAACCGGGCAGCGCTACAGGCGGCCATGACCGCCAGCTGATCTGCCCTCCTGCTCAACCTGGCAGCTATATCAGGTTAAGATAGGCAGTAATCAGCCATCACTTTTTTCGCGAGGACAATGTAATGCTCAAACAACTTTTCATCCCGGCACTGGTTGCCATCATGGGTCTCTCGCTCGCCGCTTGCCAGACAGCACCGAGTAATGAATCCACCGGCCAGGTCGTCGGCGGTGTCGTCGGTGGTATTCTCGGCTCGCAGATTGGTGGCGGGCGCGGCAAAACGGCAGCGACGATTGCCGGTGTCCTGGTCGGCGGCTATCTCGGTGGCAAGATCGGCCGCAGTATGGACGCCAATGACCAGCGCCGGGCCTACGAAAGTCTCGAACACAATCGCACCAACGAACCTTCAAGCTGGCATAACCCGGACAGCAACCGTGACTACACGGTAACCCCGACCAATACCTATAAAACCGCAGAGGGTTACTGCCGCGACTATACAACCGAAGTGATGATAGAGGGTCGCCGCGAAGTTGCCAAAGGCACTGCCTGCCGGCAGCCTGATGGTTCCTGGCGTGTCATCAACTAGTACTGGTTAATCCATGGCGACAAAAAACGCTGCCGAACAGGGCGGCGGTTTTTGTCCGAAACTGAATCATGAAACCGTTTGCCGATTCCTGCGAGCAAAACAAGCAGCCTATCCTGGCCGTGTTGCAGCGATTGTTTGTTGTCCCGGGGGCCGTACTGGAAATCGCCAGCGGCACCGGCCAGCACGCTGTCTGGTTCGGCCGGCACCTGCCTCACCTGACCTGGCAAACCAGTGACCTTGAACAAAACCATGCGGGCATTCGGCAATGGCTGGCCGAAGCGGCACTGGCCAATGTCCTGCCGCCGCTTGCGCTGGATGTACGTGAAACAGGTTCGTGTGATACCAGCTATGACTATATATTCAGCGCCAACAGCCTGCACATCATGCACTGGCCCGCGGTAGAGGCACTTTTCAGTCTGGCGGGCAGGGCGCTCGTTGCCAACGGTCTGCTCGCTGTCTACGGCCCGTTCAACTACCACGGTGAATATACCAGCGACAGCAATGCGCGCTTTGATGCCTGGTTAAAACAACGTGATCCCGGCAGCGGTATTCGCGATCTCGATAATCTGCAAACGCTTGCCGCGCGCAACACGCTGCAGCTCGTCGATGATATCGAAATGCCGGCGAATAACCGTATCCTGGTCTGGCAGAAATCCGCCTAGTCAGTCCGTGACGAGCCGCCGGCGCAGCCATCGGCCAATATCATCGATCTCTTCCGGTACGACACTGTGCTCCATCGCGTAGCTGTGCCAGTCAACCCTGTAACCAAGCTGTACCAGCTGCTCACGCGATGCCTGCGCCTGCGCCAGGGCAATGACCGGATCGTGATCGCCGTGCGCCATGAATATTGGTACTTCCAGATTCGCGCTGTGCCGCTCGCTCGCCAAGGTCCCGCTCAGGGGCACGTACGCAGACAGTGCCAGCACGCCGGCGACAGGTTCGGGATAACGCAGACCTGTGTGCAGGGCTATCGCGCCGCCCTGCGAAAATCCGGCCAGCAGGATACGGCTCGCAGGTAAACCATAGCGCGTGCGTTCACTGTCGATTAACGCCTCGATCGATGCCGCCGACTCGCGGATCCCCGGTTCATCTTCGCGGCGCGACAGATCCGGCTCCCTGATGTCATACCAGCCACGCATGACGTAGCCATTATTGATGGTAATCGGACGGTGTGGCGCGTGCGGAAACACAAACCGGATGCCGTGCCCGGCGGGCAAGTCCATCTCGGGGACGATCGGTTCAAAGTCATATCCGTCCGCACCCAGACCGTGTAACCAGATCACAACCGCGTTGATTTCAGATTGTGGTGTCAGGGTGACGGCCTGTTCAGTTTCTGCCAATTGCATTGTCTCTGCCCACGTGCAGGTGCTGTACACAAGCAAGCTAATCAGGATCGCCAGTATACGCCTTGCCCGGGTCTGGCAAAGCTGTGTACATAAAGAAG
>JASFME010000107.1:0-7733 GCA_050117725.1 Granulosicoccaceae bacterium
CAAGGTAAAAAAGAGCCGGCACGCGGCCGGCTCATGTTCGTAGTCCAGTTACAGATGCAGATTACGGTGTGGTAATCGTGACCGCACCTGTTGCTGCACTGTAAACAATGGTACGGACACCTGTGCCGTTCTGGTAAGTATACGTGCATGTATTTGCAGCAGAAGCATCGGCTTCGTAGTCTGCATCGGCAATGTCAGCTGCAGCGGTGTCAGCCACCGGCGGGTTCTGCATGACATTGTCCCAGACAGCTTTGCACAGTATGTCACCTGCAGCATCGTTAGTGATGGCGTCTTCGCCCGTGATGCCGGTCGGCCAGCCATTGGCCGCTGCCGCGCCACCGTCTGACACGGATACATTCCCGGCGCCAAAGTCGGCAACTGTGTCTTCACCGGCAGCTTCGCCATTCGCGACCCACTGCGCACGCACGAGTTGTACGGCCGTGCCGAGGCCGCCACCGGCACCCTGTACGGCAGCGGTATGGGCCTGCTCGGTGACGTTGGCAAAACGCGGCAACGCCGTGGCGGCAAGGATGCCGAGGATCACGATGACGATCACGAGTTCAATCAGGGTGAAACCCTGTTGAGTTTTCATGGATTGCATTTGGAGTACCTCCAGTTTTTATTCGGGCCGCAGCCCCGTTTGTCATGGTTGTGGACCGACACCGGCCGCAGCCGGGCGAATTCCACAACGAGTTGAATTAATAGCAGTCAAAGGCGATTTTGTCCAGAAAATCAGGGGTTTTTTCACGATTTTACGGGCTACAGTGGTGCCGGACCTCATATCAGGTAGAACGTTAATACCCCCAGCACATACACACCGCCCAGCAGCAGCAGGATACCCATGCCGCGCGGGTGGCGTGCCGTAAGATGGTCCAGACCATGAAATTCGTAGTCGAGTGGATAGGTGGCGTGCCGCGTCGAGATCCAGCGGTTACCCCACGCCTCGATGTGTTTGAGCAGGCTGGGCCGGATCATGATAATGACACCGACCACGAGCACGAGCAGGTTGCTGATCACGAGAATCAGGCTGCCGGCGTCGAGCAGCCAGTCCAGGTAGATTGGCTGTATCGTGAAAATTTGTTGCAGGTTCTGTGAGGTGTTGGCGCGATCGAACTCGAGCAGGAAATAGTAGAGCGTGTACACGGCGCCGACGCAGATCAGCAGGCCAAACAGCCGGTGATGGCGGTAAAAGTGGCGTTCCTGCGGGCGCGGGATTTCCATCTGTTTCATGCCGCGCCGGGTCGAGATCCAGACATTCAGTGTTTGCGCGGTGCGCAGGTAGACGGCAGGGGTGAGAATCAGCAGCAGGCCGACCGCGATCGCGAACAGGCTGCCGGCATAAGCGACGATCAGCGCGGTTTCATGCAGGGCGTCGATCAACGGGTTGAGCCAGGGTTCATTCATGGTTTCAGCTCCCCGGCAATATCCTCGACGTTCTTGTCGAGTTGCCAGTGGTATTTGTCAAGCGCCTTCAGGCGCATGCCCTGCACGCTGTCGTGGCCGACGTCATAACGACGGTTATGGTTTTTGTCACTGTAAACCAGCTGTAACTGGAAACGGATGCGTTTCGGCCCCTCCAGCTCCGTTACCAGGTTGTCACGGTTAATGACCTTGTACACGAGTGCACCCTCGTCAGTATCAAAATACCAGTTACCGGCAGCGATGTTTGCCTGGTCGGCATCGCTGATTTCACCAATGTATGCGCCCGGCGTCTCGGCGAGCAGCTCCATCGGGTTGCTCTTGTGCAGTTTATAAACGTTTTGCAGGCCACCATCGCTGGCAACCTTCGAGGCAACGGTTATGCTCATTGCGCTACGCAGTTCACCGGCGAGTTTTTCTACCGAGACACGTTCGGCCTCGACACGCAGTACCAGCAGGCGATCGATGGCAATGACAATCAACAGGCTGATAAGGATGATTACGATAACCAGTTCGAGCAGGGAGAAGCCTTGTTGTTTATTATAGCCTGGCATCGCAACACTATTTTCCGGATGCAGCTGTGGCCAGGTCCCACATTGGCAGGAACACGCCCAGCGCCAGGATCAATACCATGATGCCGATGGCAACGAGCAGAACAGGTTCGATCAATGAACTCAGGTTTTTCAGGTCATAATCAACTTCGCGTTCATAATACTGGCCAACCTGCTCCAGCAGTTCATCTACCTGACCGGTTTCCTCGCCGACAGACATCATCTGTAGCACGAGTGGCGTAAACAGGTTGGTGGCCGCCGCGGTACGGGTCAGTGTGTCACCACGTTCGACACCATTACGCATATTAAGGATGCGTTCCGCGACAAAATCATTGTCCACCGCACGTGAGACGACCGTCATGGTCTGGATCAGGGGTACGCCAGAACGCGTGGCCATGGCAAATGAGCGGGCAAACCGTGCCAGCAATGAGCGCAGGATAATACCGCCCACCACGGGAATACGCAGTTTCGCCTTGTGCCACCGGTAACGGCCGTTGTCGGTGCGTACGTAACTGATAATGGCAATGGCAGACAGCACGACAGCTCCCAGCAGCCAGTGCCAATACGCCAGCGTGAACTCCGAGACGCCGATCAGAAAGCGGGTTGCCAGCGGCAACTCGGCATTGAAGCCGGCATACACGCGTGAGAACTGCGGGATGACCACGAGGTTAATGACGACGATGGCAACAGCAATGGCAACGATAACAATCGTCGGATAACGCATCGCCTGCTTGATGCGGTCACGCGTATCCTTCTCGAGTTCGAGGTATTCAGCGATTTGCAAGAAGGCTTCATCCAGCCGGCCGGTGTTCTCGCCGACATTGATGATACTTACGAACAGCGATGAGAATATTTTAGGGTGCTGGCCAAGAGAGGTGGACAGATCGCGGCCGGCCTCCAGGCTTTCAACAACATCGTGCAGCGCCTCGGCAAAAAAAACATGGCGCGTGGAGTCAGCAAGACTGTTAATAGAACGTATAATCGGTACGCCGGAGCGCATCAGCGTGTGCATCTGGCGACTGAACAGGATCAGGTCTTCGATCCTGGCGCCGCCGGCAAATTTTCTACGCAAGCCTTCAAACGGGTCCTTGCGTTCCAGCGCTTCGTTGATATCGATCGGTGTGATGCCGCTGTTAAACAGTTGCGTGGCAACCGCATCGGGACTGGCGGCTTCGATCTTGCCTTCGACCGCGTCGCCGCGGTTGGTGCGTCCCTTGTATTGAAATACGGCCATGGCGGGTCTAGATATCGGCTGTCTCGTTCAGGTCGAGCTCGAGTGATATCTCCTCGTGGTCGAGGTCAACTTCACCTGCAATGCGCATGACCTCTTCCACCGTGGTAATACCCTGCACGGCATAGTCCATCGCGGCCCTGGTCAGTGGTTTGAAATTGGCCTGCCGGTGCGCGGCATTGGTGAATTCGGAAGTATCATTGCGGCGCAGTGCATCGGCAAGCTCGTAACTGATCTCCAGGAGTTCATAGACACCGATACGGCCGTGGTAGCCCGTATTGTTGCAATGCGGACACCCCGCCCCGCGCTTGAAGGTGACCTGGTCGGCCTGGCCTCCGATCATTTCCTGCACCCAGGCCCATTCATGTGTAGCCAGCTTGTAATCTTCAATACAACTCTTGCAGATACGACGAACCAGGCGCTGGGCCAGCACGGCTTTCAGTGCACTGGCGACGAGGTAACCTTCGCCGCCCATATCAAGCAGACGAATCGCGGTGCTGATCGCGTCATTTGTATGCAGGGTCGACAAGACAAGGTGGCCGGTGAGCGAGGCGCGCAGCCCCATTTCTACCGTTTCCTGATCACGCATTTCGCCCACAAGTACGATGTCAGGGTCCTGACGCAGGGCAGTACGCAACACACGGGCAAAGGTTAACTGGATTTGCGGGTTAACCTGCACCTGGTTGATACGTGGCAAACGGTATTCAACCGGGTCTTCGACGGTGATGATCTTGTTTTCCGGGTGGTTCAGAATATTCAGGGCGCTGTATAGGGTGGTGGTTTTGCCGCTGCCGGTCGGACCGGTTACCAGCACCATGCCATGCGGTTGCTGGATCAGTTTGCGGAAACGCGCCAGCATCGGGGCCGGCATACCAAGCTGTTCGAGGTCGAGCAGGCCGGCGCTTTGATCTAGCAAACGCATGACCACCGATTCACCATGCTGTACCGGCATGGTTGCCAGGCGTACATCGATACTCTTCTGGTTAACCCTGATATTGAAACGCCCGTCCTGTGGCAAACGCCGTTCGGAAATATTCAGGCCGGACATGAGTTTCAGGCGTGACACGAGCGCATTCGCGATGCGTTTTTCGTTCATGACTGTTTCATTCAGGACACCGTCGACGCGTTGCCGGATACGCAGGACATGTTCGTCTGGCTCGATATGGATATCCGAGGCGCCGATTTGCGCGGCGTCCTCAAACAATGATTGCAACAGTTTGACCACGGGCGCGTCGGAAACATCGGCACCCTCGCTCAACTGTGCAATATCGAAATCATTCTCCGATAATTCTTCACCGAGTTCTTCAGCGAAGGTCGAGATTTCCTGGGTACGCCGGTAGACCGCATCGATAGTGCGTAACAGGTCCGATTCTCGCAGTAACGCCAGGCGAATCGGCTTTTTCAGGATATGCTGTATCTCGTCGTAGCCGAAGATATCAGTCGGATCGGCCATACCAACGAGAATACCGTCTGCGTCTTCATCCAGCGGCATCGCGCGGTAGCGGCGGGCATGGGTTTCCGGTAGCAGGCGGACGGTGTCTGCCTTGTATTTGTAGAACTTGAGATCGATAAACGGGATGCGTAACTGGCGTGCCAGGAAGTCGAGCAGTTCGTCTTCGTCGAGGAAGCCATTTTCGATCAGTACCCGGCCAAGCTTGCGGCCGCTCTTTTTCTGATCAGTGAGGGCGGCGTGCAGTTGTTCCTCGGAGATCACCTTGTGCTCAACGAGCAAATCGCCGATACGGATCTTCTTGCGTGGATGTGGTTGTGCACTCAAGGCCAGCTATCCCCCTACTACTTATAATGGCTGCCACTGCGGGCCCTGCCAGATGTATCGTTCACTATAGCCGCGAACTCGCAAAATAATCAAGTTTTTCAGTTGCTTTCGTTGAGTAATGAATGCGCTTAATGAACTTCAGTCAGTGTCGCAGCGCGCCGCTGCGGGCTGCCCTGGCATTTGCAGGGTACCGGTCAGTTCTGACAGTGACTGCAGGCCGTGGCGCTGCAGGTAATCTCGCAGCCCGGCATTGATTTCATTACAAATTAATGGGTTATAGAACAGCGCTGTGCCGATGCCGACGGTGGTCGCGCCGGCGATGATGAATTCGAGCGCATCGTCGGCGCTGTTGATGCCGCCCTGGCCGATGATCGGGATATTATGCTGTTTCGCGACCTGGTAGACCTGGTGCACCTTGAGCAGGGCCACCGGTTTGATGGCCGGGCCGGACAGGCCGCCCTGGCCATTGCCGATCACGGGTGTGCGGCGCTCGATATCGATGGCCATGCCCATCAGCGTGTTGATCACGGCCAGACCATCGGTGCCGGCCTCGATGCAACGCCGGGCGTTTTCCGCGATATCTGTCTGATTGGGTGAGAGTTTTGCGATGAGCGGTTTGCTGGTCCGGGCGCGACAGGCCTCGACCACGCGCGCCGACATGTCCGGGTCGTTACCAAACGCGACCCCCCCCTCTTTCACGTTCGGGCAGGAGATGTTGATTTCCATCGCGTCGATCGGCGAGTCATCGAACAGGCGCGTGACCTCGGCGTATTCCTCGACCGTGGAGCCGGACAGGTTGGCGATGTAGCGGGTCTCGCCGAAGTCGAGCGTTGGCAGGATCGTCTCGACGACGTGCCGGGTACCAGGATTTTGCAGGCCAATCGCATTGAGCATGCCGCCCGGAGTCTCGTAGACACGATGTGGCACGTTGCCCAGGCGTGGCTCGAGCGTCGTGCCCTTCAGGCAGACGGCACCGGCCTCGTGGTGGGAAAAACCTTCCACACGCGTGTATTCGTGGCCAAAGCCGACGCAGCCGGATAACAACACGATCGGGGAGTTCAACTGCAGTCCGCAAAATTCGGTGGCGAGTGGATTCATTCTCTTATTGTATCTTGCTTTTTTGACGGGATTAACAGGATTGACAGGATAATGGACGAATCAGTGAAAAAATCATGTTAAATCTGTAAAACCTGTCTAATTCCTTACAATACGACCCATGTTTCACATTGTTCTTTACGAGCCGGAGATCCCGCCGAATACCGGCAATATCATGCGCCTGTGTGCGAACACCGGGGCGCGGCTGCATTTGATCGAGCCAGTCGGCTTCGAGCTCGATGACAGGAAGCTGCGGCGTGCCGGGCTGGATTACCGCGATCTGGCGACCGTCACGGTGCACCCCGATCTTGATACTTGTCTGCGCGCGCTGGCGGGTGGCCGCGTGTATGCGCTATCGACGCGCGGTCGAAAGAATTATGACCGTGCCTGTTTCCGGCCGGGTGATGTCTTGCTGTTTGGCCCGGAAACGCGTGGCCTGCCACAGACCCTGCTCGATGAACTCGGCGAGGAGCACGTGCTGCGTTTGCCGATGCAGCCGGACAGTCGCAGCCTGAACCTGTCGAATACCGTTGCCGTGGTGTTATACGAGGCGTGGCGACAAAACGGTTTCAAGTAGGCAGTTGGCAGTTTGCAGTATTCAGAAAAAAACCGGTTATCTTTTGCTGCCAATTGAAGACTGATTACTGCCAACTTTTTTATTCGTGCTTCTGTGCGCGGTTTAACAGCTCGTGTACTGCGGTATGCGGATCCAGGCCTTTATGCACGACGCGGTACACCTGTTCGCTGATAGGCATGTCAATGTCCATGCGGCGACACATTTCATGCAGGACGCGTGCGGTCTCCGCCCCTTCGACGACCTGGCCGATTGTCGCAAACGCCTGTTGCGGGGTCTGGCCGGCGGCCAGTGCCTTGCCGAAGCGACGGTTGCGGCTTTGATCATCGGTACAGGTCAGGACGAGATCACCCAGCCCGGCAAGACCCATAAAGGTTTCTGGCTGGGCACCATGTGCCAGACCGAAGCGCGTGATTTCGGCCAGTCCGCGTGTGATCAAGGCTGCGCGCGTGTTCGCACCAAAACCCAGACCGTCGGCAATACCGGCGGCGATGGCGAGCACATTCTTGATGGCGCCACCGATCTCGACGCCGACCACATCATTGGCCATGTAGGCACGGAAGGTATCGGTATGCAGGCGCGCAGCAAGCAGATCGGCAAGCGCTTCGCTGCCAGACGCGACTGTCACAGCGGTGGGTAAACCCGCAGCAACCTCGCGGGCGAAGGTCGGACCGGAGATCACCGCCGAGCTATGCGCATTACCCACTTCATCGGCCATAACTTCATGCAGGAGTTTATGTGTATGCGGTTCGAGTCCCTTGCTGGCCCAGGCGATAACGTGTTCAGGCGTGATCATCGGGGCAATGGCATGCAGGGTTTCGCGAAAGGCGTGGCTCGGTACGACGACCAGTACAATATGACTCGCAGCAATCGCGCGTTCCAGATCCGCCTCAAGTGCTAATGATGCCGGAAAGGTTTGTTCGGGCAGATAACGCGCATTGCAGCGCGCTGTCTGCATGCTCGCGATATGCTCGGCGCGGTGCGCCCACAAGGTAACCGGCCGCTCATTTTGCGCCAGCAGGATGGCCAACGCGGTTCCCCATGAACCGGCACCGAGTACTGTAACGGGTTGTGCTGTCCCGTCCA
>JASFME010000108.1:0-7685 GCA_050117725.1 Granulosicoccaceae bacterium
CGTGCTGGACAGGTTTTCTGAAGAGGATGCAGAAATACGTCGTGTTGCAGTCATGGATCTCGTCGAGGTTATCGATGAGCCGGAAGCCCTCGATTGTGTGCTGAAGGCAAGCCTTGATACGGATGCGGGTGTGCGCGAAGAGGCCTGCCGGGTCATGTACGAATTCGAAGGCAATGAAATCATCCAGGCGTTGATCGAACGGCTGGATGATGAGTCCGATATCGTGCGCCAGACAGCAGCCGAAACACTGGCTGAAAACAAGGACAAGGCCGCTGCCGAACCGCTGTTAAAGGCACTGGCGAGCACAACTGATGTTTTCGTCAAGGCCGGTCTGCTGCATGCGTTACGTGAATTATGCGTGCCGGCCGCCAGGGACATGGCAATCGCCGCTCTTGAAGATAAATCAGCCCGCGTGCGGCGTGAGGCGGTCGGTGTACTGGCCTATTTGCGCAGCGAGGATGTGTTGCTCGCGCTTATCGATATCGCGCGCCATGACCCGGATGACGAGGTCCGGCGCAGTGCGGTCGGCGCGCTTGTGTTTGCCAGTAATGAAAGAGTGGTTGAGGCCTTGCTCAAGGCGATAAAAGACAGTAACTGGCAAGTGCGTGAAGAGGCGGCGCTGGTTATCGCCAAACTGAAACTGGCTCAGGGTGTTGATGCCCTGATCGAGGCGCTGAACGACTCGTACTGGCAGGTGTGTCTCAAGGCTGCCGTCGGTCTCGGCAAAATTGGTGATGCGAAGGCGGTACAACCCCTTTGCGAAGCCTATATGACCGATATCAGTAATCTGCGTAAAGAGGTGGTGGCCGCGCTCGGTGAAATTGGTGATGCTGCGGCCCTGCCGTTGCTCGAGAAGGCAGCAGAAGATCCGGATCCGGATGTTCGTAAACTGGCTGCCTGGGCAATCGAACGCGTGTCGGCTTAATCGTAACCACTACGGAGTAAAGATCATGGCGTATGTAGTAACTGAAAACTGTATCCGTTGTAAGTACACGGACTGTGTCGAGGTGTGCCCGGTGGATGATTGCTTCCGCGAGGGGCCCAACTTCCTCGTTATTGACCCGGTGACGTGTATTGATTGTGGCCTGTGTGTCCCGGAGTGTCCGGCCGAGGCCATCTTTGCCGAGGATGATTTACCCGCCGGCCAGGAAAACTTCGTCCAGATTAACGCGGAACTGGCCGAGGTCTGGCCGGCGATCAACAGTGCCCAGGAGCCGTTACCTGATGCGGATGAATGGGTCGATTACGAAGAGGACAAGGTGGCAATGCTGCAGCGTTGATCGCTGTCACGCATTGCAGGTGAGGCACCCATGACGGACTACTTGTTATTACTGGTCAGTACAATATTCGTCAACAATCTCGTGTTGTCGCGGTTTCTTGGACTGTGTCCGTTCATGGGTGTGTCACGCAAATATGAAACGGCCATTGGTATGGGCTTTGCGACGGCATTTGTTCTGACCCTGTCGTCGATGGGCAGCTATCTCATAAACCGCTATGTACTCGCGCCAATGGATATCGGCTTTCTGAAGACGGTTTCATTCATCCTGTTTATCGCTGTGGTGGTGCAGTTTACCGAGATGGTTGTACGCAGAACGAGCCCGCTGTTGTACAACGTGCTGGGGATCTTCCTGCCTTTGATTACGACCAACTGTGCCGTGCTGGGGGTTGCGCTGTTGAATGTGCAACAGGACAACAGTCTGATCGAATCCATTCTGTATGGTTTTGGCGGCGCAGTCGGTTTTACCCTGGTCATGGTGTTGTTTGCATCGATCCGCGAACGCGTGGATGTCGGTGATGTGCCCTTGTCGTTCCGTGGTTCGCCAATCGCGCTGGTCACGGCAGGGATCATGTCTGTTGGTTTTATGGGGTTTGCCGGTCTGGCATAACAGGTGACGTATGATTGCGATCCTCGCATTGACACTTATGGGAATATTGTTCGGTCTGGGCCTGGGCTATGCCGGCGTTCGCTTCAAGGTGGACGGTGACCCGATCGTTGAACAGATCGATGCCGTGCTGCCACAAACCCAGTGCGGGCAGTGCGGTTACCCCGGTTGTCGCCCCTATGCGGAGGCCATTGCGAAAAGCGAGGCGGATATCAATCAATGTCCGCCTGGCGGTGAAGCGGGCGTGGTCGCGCTGGCCGATCTGCTTGATCGGGACCCGAAACCGCTGGCCGCCGAACCTGGAACAGTTGCTGAAATAGATATGGTCGCGGTAATCAATGAAGAGACGTGCATTGGTTGTACCAAGTGCATACAGGCCTGCCCGGTTGACGCGATTCTGGGCGCAGCCAAACAGACACACATTGTTCTGGAGGAGTATTGCACGGGCTGCAAATTATGCCTTGAGCCGGTATGCCCGGTTCAAGGTTGTATAGAGATGGTTCCCGCTGTACAAGGCATCGATGCCTGGCATTGGCCTGAACCCGCTACCGAGCAGCAACCGGTTATGGGGGTGATAGATGGGGCGTAGACTGTGGTCATTTCACGGCGGCGTACGTCTTGCTGGCCAGAAAAGCCTGTCAACGGGCGGTGAGATCCGTTCCCTGCCATTGCCAAAAAAGCTGGTGATTGCGCTGCGCCAGCACAGCGGCAAGCCGGCCAGCTCGATCGTCAAAGTTGGGCAATACGTAACAAAAGGCCAGTGCATAGCGGAAGCGGCACAGGGGATCAGCGCACGTTTGCATGCGCCGACTTCGGGTACGGTAACCGCGATAGCGCCGGCGCCCATTTTGCACCCTTCCGGGGAAGCAGACATGTGTATTCATCTGTTGCCCGACGGCAAGGATGAATGGGGCAGCCTGTCGCCCGTCAGGGAGCCCTTTCAGGTACCGGTGGAACAACTTGTCGAGTGTGTTGCGAACGCCGGTATCGTTGGTCTCGGTGGCGCAGTCTTCCCCTCGGCTATCAAACTCGACCCATCGAGCCGACCAGACACGCTGATCATCAATGGTGTTGAGTGTGAGCCTTATATTACGTGCGATGACATACTCATGCGCAAGCGCCCACACGATATCCTGCGCGGTATCTCGCTATTATTGCGTATCACTGCGGCAAAACGCTGCCTGGTGGGTATCGAGGACAACAAGCCCGAAGCGCTCTTGGCCATGCAGGAAGCGCATGCCGCGTTAAAGGCAGAAGGACTACCGGGCATGCAACAGGTCGAGATTGTTGCTGTGCCCACGCGGTTCCCGGCCGGCAGTGAGAAACAATTGATCAAAACCCTGACCGGCCACGAAGTGCCCAGTGGCGGGTTGCCACGGGATATTGGCGTAGTGTGTAACAATGTCGGTACGGCCGCTGCGATCCACGACGCGGTATTTAACGGCCACCCGTTGCTTTCGCGTATTGTCACCCTGACCGGGGAGGCC
The DNA here is from genome assembly GCA_050117725.1 of Granulosicoccaceae bacterium. GTDB lineage: Bacteria > Pseudomonadota > Gammaproteobacteria > AKS1 > AKS1 > JASFJH01. The sequence goes on from JASFME010000108.1 coordinate 3,371, forward strand.
CTGCCTTCACCCTGTAACGTAGAGGCACTGATTGGTACCCCGGTATCTGATTTGCTTGCCTTCGCTGGTCTCGAAGAACCAGGCAATGCGGATATGACGATAGGCGGCCCCATGATGGGTTTCACCCTGCATTCGCTTGATGCGCCTGTCAGCAAGGGGAGTAACTGTATTCTTGTCAGGCACCCCCGGCAACATGAGGAACATGCGCCATGCATTCGTTGCGGTACCTGCGTCGGCGTTTGCCCGTCAAATCTGCTGCCGCAACAGTTGTACTGGTTTGCAAAAGCAAAAAAATTAGACAAGACAGAGGAACATAACCTGTTTGACTGTATCGAGTGTGGCTGCTGTGCCTATGTCTGCCCGTCACATATTCCGCTGGTAGAGTATTTCCGTTTCGCCAAACATGCCGTGGTCGATCAGCGCCACCGTCAGCGCAAGGCTGAGATGGCACGCCAGCGTAATGACCTGCGCCTGGCGCGCATTGCGCAACAAAAGCGTGAACAGGAAGAGGCCAGGGCCAGACGGCGAGCGGCACGCAAGACGGCGGGCAAGAAGCGCGTCGCCGGGGACAAAGGTACGGAACAGGCTGCATCGGTCAAAGAGGCTTCCTGAACAGGCATTGACAGACGATGAGTCAGCCATCATCACATTTCCCGGATCGCGCACACTCTGTCGACAAAGTCATGCGGCAGGTGATCTACGCACTTGTACCCGGTGCAGTGATACTCGTTGCGTGGTCAGGATGGGGTGTGCTGGTCAATATCGTGTTATGCGCCGGGATGGCGGCGCTATTCGAAGGCCTGACCCTGTTCGTCCTCGGTCGGGACTGGCAAAGAGGTCTCAGTGACTATAGCGCCATTGTGACCGGGCTGTTACTGGCATTGAGTCTGCCGCCACTTGTGCCGGCGTGGCTGATAGCAATTGCGGTCTTTTTTGCCATCGTTATTGCCAAACAGCTATACGGCGGTCTCGGTTATAACCCGTTCAATCCGGCCATGGTCGGTTATGCCGTGGCGCTGATTTCATTCCCCCGTGAAATGTCGCAATGGACAGCCGGTGGCTACAGCGCCGATCACTACCTGGACCTGGTCTCGGCATTTACCTGGAGCTTCACGGGTAGCCTGCCAGCAGGTTTGCAGTTCGACGCCTTGAGCATGGCTACACCACTGGATCATCTGCGCACCGGCATTATCCAGGCGAAGACGGTTTCCCAGGTCACTGCCGACGGTATCTATGGATACCTTGCCGGCAAGGGACTGGAGTGGGCAAGTCTGGCCTTCCTGCTCGGTGGCGCCTGGCTATGGTTCAGGCGCATTATCAGCTGGCAAATACCCGTGGCGATGCTGGCCAGCCTGTCCGCGATGGCATGGCTGTTCAACATGGCTGACCCGGGCAGGTACGCGGATCCCGGCTTTCACCTGTTCGCCGGCGCGGTCATGTTGGGGGCATTTTTCATTGCCACTGACCCGGTCACGGCCTCGACAACGCCAGCGGGCAAGCTGATCTACGGTGCCGGTATCGGCCTGCTTACCTATATTATCCGTACCTGGGGTGGCTACCCTGACGGCATGGCATTCGCTGTCCTGATCATGAGCATGGCTGTGCCGCTGATTGATCATTACACGGTGCCGCGGGCATACGGGGCGCGACGTTGAATACCGTATTCACCACCATGCGAAAGACGGCTGTGGTGCTTGGCATTTTTGCCCTGCTGGGAACGGCGATCATGTTCATTACATTCAAGCATTCACAACCTTATATAAAAGAAAACGAAAGGCAGGTTGTTCTGCGCACCCTGCAGATCGTATTGCCCGGCAAGGAATTTGATAACGATATTGTCAGTGATGTCATCATGGCCGTTTCCCGGCAGGGACTGGGTAGCACGGAACCGTTACCGGTTTATCGTGCACGCAAACAGGGGCAGCCGGTTGCCGCCGTGTTGACCGTAATTGCTCCCGATGGTTATGGCGGGCCGATCAAGTTACTCGTCGGGGTAAGAGTGGATGGCAGCATTAGCGGTGTGCGCGTGGTCGCCCACCGCGAGACGCCGGGTCTGGGTGATGCCATCGAGGAATCGCGTTCTGACTGGATCACGTCATTCAATGGCAAGTCACTGGAGAATACCGGCACTACCGCCTGGCGTGTTCGCAAGGAAGGGGGCGATTTTGACCAGTTCACAGGTGCAACCATCACGCCCCGCGCCATCGTCACTGCCGTGCATAATGCCTTGCAGTATTACCAGGGACAGCGCGACACGCTTTTTACTGAAAACAGCGGCAAAACATTGTATCAAGGAGTGTAAAAATGTCATTGAAGGTACAAAGCCCCGGGCAGATTGTAAAAAATGGTTTATGGGGGAATAACCAGGCGCTGGTAGCGCTGCTGGGGTTATGCCCGTTACTTGCCGTTACCACGACAGCCATCAATGCGCTGGGTCTGGGCCTGGCAACCATGCTGGTATTGCTGATGACCAATGTGATTGTGGCGCTGGTCAGGCGCTGGTTGATCAATGAAATCCGCATTCCCCTGTTTGTGCTTGTCATAGCGTCTTCCGTGACGACAGTCGAGTTATTGATGAATGCGCATCTGCACGAGCTGTACCGTGTGCTCGGGATTTTTATCCCCCTGATCGTGACCAATTGTGCGGTGATTGGTCGCGCCGAGGCCTATGCCTCCAAAAACAGTACCTGGCGTGCCGCCCTGGATGGTCTCAGCATGGGGGTGGGTTTTGCCGTCGTCCTGCTTGTGCTGGGTGCCATGCGCGAGGTGATCGGCTATGGCACCTTGTTCCGTCAGGCGGAAACGCTGTTCGGTGCAGGCAGTGAATGGCTGACCCTGACCGTGTTTGAGGGTAATGGCTTTCTGCTCGCAATACTGCCACCGGGGGCCTTTCTCGGTCTGGCATTATTAATAGCGCTGAAAAACCGTCTTGACCGCATACGTTGGCCGGTGGAATCTGCCAGTACCCGTCTTGCCCGGCCGGCCGAGGTGCAACAATCCTGAAACCGGTTTTGTCATCGGTACGCGAACGAGGTCTTACGATTACCGTTCTCACCGATTAACCGGGCATGCCACCACCTTTCTTGTGCTTTAGCCGGGCATCTGCTATCAATTGTTTTTAATCCCGGGGGTGAAAGCCTCGAGTTATTTATAATAGATGGAGAGTCGTTATGGCGAATGAAGGTTATCACGAGGCAATTGAAGACCTGAGTGATGCAACGAGAGACATGCATCGCGCCATCACATCGTTGATGGAAGAGCTGGAAGCGGTCGACTGGTACAACCAGCGGGTTGATGCATGTAAAGACTCTGAACTGAAAGCCATCCTTGCCCATAACCGGGATGAAGAAAAAGAGCATGCGGCAATGGTGCTGGAATGGATCCGCCGGCAGGACCCGAGTTTCGATAAAGAGTTGAAAGATTACCTGTTCACCGACAAGCCGATTGCCCACGAGTAACTCTTGCTCGACGTGGCAGTCCTGAACGGGCAGCCCCTGAATGTCCGTTGATAATGCCGTCACCCTTGTCAGGTCGATGCGGCCTGCATTTCTGTTATTGACGCCGGTGTGCATTTTGCTCGGGGTGGCAACGGCATTCAGGTCAGCCCCATCACTCGTGATAGTAGATGTCGTGCTGGTGCTGGTCGGCGCCTTGCTGGCGCACATCAGCGTCAACCTGCTCAACGAGTATCATGATTTTCGTAGTGGCCTGGACTTCAGGACGATCCGCACCGCGTTCAGCGGTGGCAGTGGCGCCCTCGTGGAACGGCCGGGCGCGGCCAACCTGGTGCGCAATGCCGGGATTGTGGCACTGTTGCTTGCCGCCGCGATCGGTGTCTACTTTCTCACCACGCAGGGACTGTCGCTGTTGCCGATTGGTATCCTCGGCCTGCTGGTCATCATCAGTTACACGCCCTGGATCAATCGCCACCCGGTACTGTGCCTGCTTGCCCCCGGCCTCGGTTTTGGTCCATTAATGGTGCTGGGCACGCACGTCGCGTTAACCGGCGAGTATTCGGTTACCGCATTTGTTGTGTCGCTCGTACCGTTTTTCCTCGTCAACAACCTGTTGCTGTTCAACCAGTACCCGGACATCGAGGCGGACCGCAGTGTCGGTCGCCGGCATTTCCCGATCGCCTACGGCATACGCACCAGTAATATTGTCTATGCCCTTTTCATGCTGGCGAGCTGTGTCACCATCATGGCAGGGATCTGGCTGGGCTATCTGCCCGGACTGGCGATAATCGCGTTGCTGCCTGTGCTCGCCGCAGCCCTGGCGCTGGCGGGCATGATTATAGACGGCGGAGTGGGCCGCA
>JASFME010000109.1:0-7648 GCA_050117725.1 Granulosicoccaceae bacterium
CAATATCGCCATGGTCTTCCAGAACTATGCCCTGTATCCGCACATGAGTGTGCGGCGTAATCTCGAGTTTCCATTGCGCATGATGAAGCTGCCCGCGGAGGAGGTGGCGAGGCGTACTGCCCGGGCGGCGGAGCTGTTGCAGTTAACGGATTTTCTGGAACGCATGCCGAAACAGTTATCCGGCGGCCAGCGGCAGCGCGTGGCGATGGGTCGCGCCATTGTCCGTGAACCGCAGGTATTTCTCATGGACGAGCCGTTGTCCAACCTCGATGCAAAACTGCGCGTACAGATCCGCACCGAGATTGCTTCCCTGCAGCGACGCCTCAATATCACTACTTTGTATGTGACCCACGACCAGGTCGAGGCGATGACGCTGGGCGATCGCGTGGCCGTCATGAATGACGGGCGGTTGCAGCAGGTGGCTGTTCCGCAGGAGTTGTATGAACGCCCGGCCAATACCTTTGTCGCACAGTTTATTGGTAGCCCGGGCATGAACGTGTTTGCCAGTCGCCTGAAACAGCGCGCGTCGGAGTTGGCGTTTGAGTTTGCCGGGCAATGGCTGGCGGTGGCCGGTGAAGGCAGGATTAGCCTCGATCGGTTGCGGCCGTATGCGGAGCAAGCCGTCTATGTCGGTTTACGGCCGGAGGCCTTCGCCGTCGCCACTGCCGGTGAGGCACAGCTGGCATTGCCGCTGACGGCGGTGGAGGCACTCGGGCATGAACAGTTGCTGTATTTTGCCCTTCCGCAAGCAAATAGTGTGAATTTGATCGTGCGTATACAGGGTTCCCTGTCGCTCGCCATCGGTGAGCAGATCCCGTTGCACATTGATACGCGGGAATTGTATTTTTTCAATGCGCAGGGCGAGGCGATTTACGGGGACACGCCACCGTGAGTCGCGGATCGCCGGGTGCTTTTGCCGCGCAATTGAGCTGGCCTGAAGTGGAACGCCGTATCCAGCACGGTGCCGTGGCCGTGTTGCCGGTCGGTGCCGCATGCAAGGCGCACGGCCCGCACTTGCCGATGAACACGGATTTCCTGCAGGCCGAATGGCTGACCACGGCGCTGGTACAACGCAGCGACGTGCTGGTATGGCCGACACTAGGCTATGGTTATTACCCGGCGTTCACCGACTATCCCGGCAGCGTCAGCCTGGCACGCGAGACCTTTGAGCGAGTTGTATACGAGATCTTGAGTGATATCCGATGCGCCGGTGCGCGCGCCGTGCTGATCGTGAACATCGGTATCAGTACCATTGCCCCCTTGCAAGAAGTCATTGCTGCACTGCCGGAAATGATGCGCTGCGAGTTGGCCAACGTCTACGCGGGGCCGCATTATCGTCGCGTGGTAGACGCCATCGAGGAACAAGCCTGTGGTGGGCACGCCGACGAGATCGAGACTTCCATGCTGCTTGCCATTGGCCGGCAGCATGTCGCGCTGGACAGGGCGCAGGCATGGACTCCAGTCAACGCGGCTCCCGGTGGTACGTTCAGCCGCAGGGATCCGGACAGCCCGCATTATTCACCGCAAGGCGTGTGGGGCGATCCGACGCTTGCCAGCGAGGACAAGGGGCAGCGCCTGCTGGCCGCCATCGTCGAGGATCTGCTGTCTGCAGTGCAGGGGTTGCAGCACGAGCGGCCACGGCGGTGAAAAACATGGGAACGGTTCGCACTTTTCTCTACTATGGGCATTACGTGTACGCTGATCGGGATGCCACCGCCATGCCAAGTCTTTCCCTGATCGAAGCCGAAGCCCGACGCATCGTCGGGCGACTGGACGAGGACCGGCGCCGCAGCCTGCAGGCAGCACTGGTCGAGCTGTGCGAAACCCACTGGCAGGAAGTGCGCGGACCGGAACCGGCGACACCGCTTGCCCGGGTGCTGTGGTCGGTCACGCCGCCGCTCGCGGATCTGCTTATCGATCTGTATGTCGCGGGTGACGTGCGGCTGGATGAAACCCTGCCCGCGTGTAATGTGGCGAAAGGACTGGCGCTGCTCGTGCTGGCGGAGATCGAACGCGGTGATGAGGCGGGTGTGCACCTCGCCCACGAACCGATGATGGCGTTCGAAACGGCGCCACCGCCGATGTCGTGGCTGGAACGTATCGCCGCGTTGCTGCACGGCAAACTGGAGGTGCCCGCCCTGCATCCCCATGCGCATCATGCGCCGTTGTGGAAGGCTCTGGCCGCCATGGCCGCACACAGCCGACGCCTCGATCTGCCGGCCGTGCTGCAGGTTATCCGCCTGCTGGCAACGCCAGTGGAACAACTCGCCTCAAGCCGCGATGAGGCATTGGCACAACTGCGGCACGATGTGGACGAAGCAGGGATCTGCTTTGTCGCGGTGGACGACGATCACATCGCTTTCGAGCAACATGGCCACGCGCACAAACCCGTGCGCACCCGGCAACTCGCGCAGATGCTGCGCGAGATCAGGCAGCAGTGGTTGGGATGAGTGGTGTTACTCGTTCGGCAGCTTGACGATGGTCAGCCAGAAATCCTCGATGCTTTTCACAATTGTGATGAACTGATCGAGGTCGACCGGCTTGGTCACATAGCAGTTGGCATGCAGGTCGTAGCTGCGCAGGATGTCTTCGTCGGCGCGCGAGGTGGTCAGCACGACCACGGGAATGCGCAGTAACTCCGGGTCCTGCTTGATTTCCTCGAGTACCTCGCGGCCGTCCTTTTTTGGCAGGTTCAGATCGAGCAGGATCAGGTCCGGGCGGGGTACATCACTGTATTCACCATGGCGGTTCAGGAATTCCATGGCATCCACGCCGTCCTCGACCACGTACAGGCTGTTGCGGACCTTGGCCTCTTTCAGTGCCTCGCGCGTGAGCCTGACGTCGGCGGGGTTGTCCTCCACCAACAGGATATCGATGCCTGCCTTGCTGCTGATCGTACTCATGGTTGCTGCGTTGCTCCCGGATTGTTCAGGGGTAGTGTAAAGTAAAATATCGAGCCTTGCCCGGGTTGTGATTCGAGCCGGATGCGCCCGCCGTGGCGTTCCACGATCTTCTTGCAGATGGCCAGGCCAATGCCCGTGCCCGGGTATTCGCGCTGGCTGTGCAGACGCTGGAAGATCTCGAAAATGCGCTCGGCGTATTGCGGCTCGATGCCGATGCCGTTGTCGCGCACGGCGAACTCGACCTCATCCGGACCGGGTCGTGCCGAGATATGCACTTCGGGTGTGGCGTCACCGTGAAACTTGATGGCGTTGGCAATGAGGTTCTGGAACAACTGCACGAGCTGCGAGGCATCCGCCATGATCACGGGCAGCGGGTCGTGGCTGATCTGCGCACCAGCCTCTTCAATGCTCGGTTGCAGGATGCTGAGGACCTGTTCGAGGACCTCGTTGCAGTCGGTCTCGGCGAATTTATTCCCACGGCGCTGCACGCGCGAGTAGGACAGCAGGTCATTGATCAGGTTCTGCATGCGGCTTGCGGCATCGACGATGAAATCGATGAAATCATCCGCATCCTCGTCGAGCTGGCCGCGATAACGCCGGCCGAGCAGCTGCGCGTAACTGGAGACCGTGCGCAGCGGTTCCTGCAGGTCGTGCGAGGCGACATAGGCGAACTGTTCGAGTTCCTGGTTCGATCGTTCGAGCTCCTCGGCATGGTGTTCGAGGGCCTCCTCGATGTGTTTTTGCCTGGTGAAGTCGCGCACCGCGGTCGTGACATAGACGCCGTCATCTGTTGTCATCGGGCTGATACTGATTTCCGCCGGGAACTCGCTGCCGTCCTTGCGCCGCGCGTACAGGGTCATGCCACTGCCCATCGGGCGGGAGGTCGGGTTGGCGAAATAGCCGTTGCGCAGGCCGACATGATCATGCCGGTAGCGCTCGGGGATCAGGATTTCCACGTGTTTGCCGAGCAGTTCTTCGCGCTTGTAGCCGAACAGCGTTTCCACCATGCGATTGACCAGTACGATACGGCCGTCATGGTCCGTGATCACCATGCCATCGGGGGCCGATTCCAATAGCTGGCGAAACATCTCCGGGGTGGTATGGGAAAGATCTGTCAAGGTACGAATACGGTTGCGCCAGTTCTGTGTGTGGCGCCCTTTGTACGACAGGGCGCCACGTTGTTTTTTTCGTTAATAAACCATTAAGCGGTACAGACCGCAGTAGCTCAATATAGCTTATGCCGGGGTGGACCGGCAACTTGCAGTGCGTCAGGAGGACGAGCCGGCAGCAGCTTGCACGGGGATCACCGCCCAGTCGACTGTTGCCCAGTCGCGTTCGCCGCCCTGCCGCATGCTGTCGATATTTTGCAATGCCAGCAAGGTCTGTGACAGCTTGGCATCATCCTGCAGGAACATGAGCCCCAGTTTCCCCCCGGAGTTATGTACCACCACCGCATTCTGGCTGAAGTGCCGCGTGGCGCCGTTGACGGTGATCGAAAATTCCACCTTGAGAGGTGTGTACTTGCGGTACGTCAGTGGCCCTGCCGTTACGCACATGCCCTCGTAGCTGATGTCATGGGCAGGGCAGATGGCAACGGGAAATCCATTATGGTGTATGGCGACACTGGTCTTTAGCGGTAGGCGTTTACTGCAGCGATGTTCCATGGTGGCTCCTTGATTTTCTCAATATCTTGTTTTTGTCGCGTGCCATCCTTCTCCCTGACGGGTACGGCACTGCACTGTTATGGAGCGTAGTAAAAAACCGCTGCGCGAAGAATTCGTAATTCTACGTATGTGCCGGAGCGTATACCCGGACAGTCGCTGTAGCGACAAAAAAACCGGCCCCATAAGGGGCCGCGGGAAGGCCACAAGGTGTGGCAGGGTGGGAGATAAAAAATGAACATGAATCCACGTAACCAGGGTGTATTTATGTCAGGAAACAGTGTGAGGGTAAATCCGTATTTATACGGATTCTGTCCAGCGGGTGGTCGGGCAGGTTGTCTGCAGCGGAGGCAGGGAATGCGAAGGGGCGCGGCACTCAGGCTGACAGGGCCATGCGGATCAGGTCGGAGAGTGATTTTGCCTGCATTTTCTGCATGATGTTGGCGCGGTGGGCCTCGACGGTGCGCGTGCTGATCCCCAGTTCGGCGGCGATGAGCTTGTTGATCTTGCCTGCGACCAGCAGTTGCAAGACCTCTTGCTCGCGTGAGGTCAGTGATTCAAGCAGCGTGGCGGCTTTCGCGTCATGCGCTTCTCTGTCCTGGGAGGTGCTCAGTTGCTCCAGGATCTCATTGACCCGTTGCAGCAGGTCGCTGGTATTGAAGGGTTTTTCGATGAAATCCACAGCGCCGGCCCGCATCGCCTGGACGGCCACGCTGACATCGCCATGCCCGGTCATGACGATGAGCGGCAACCGGATGTTTTTCTCGTTCAGGACCTCCTGCAGTTCCAGGCCGGTCATATTCGGCATCCGGATATCCACGACGAGGCAGCCGGGACTGCCATCGTAGGTGTCCAGGAAATCGATGGCAGAGGGGAAGCTCTGCGCCCGCAGTCCTTCACTGCGCAGGAGCAGGGCCAGGGATTCGCGAATGGCGTTGTCGTCGTCGACGATGTAGACCACGTATTCAGGTTGCATTGTCTTGTCCGTCTTCTGTCGTGATAGCTAGCGTGAAATGGAAAGTCGTGCCGTGCGGGTTGTTCGGTGTTGTCCACAGTTTGCCGCCATGCTCCTGGATGATGGAATGACAGATTGCCAGGCCCATCCCCATGCCGTTGGCCTTGGTCGTGTAGAAGCGTTCGAAAACCTTCTGTTGCGCCTCCTCACTGAGGCCGGGACCGGAGTCCTGTACCGCGATACAGATTTTGTCTTCCGGTATGCGCGAACTCGTGATGGTCAACTGCCGACTGCTCTTGTCGACAGCTTCCATGGCCTCGATGGCATTGCGGATCAGGTTGAGCAGGACCTGCTCGATGAGGATCTTTTCAAGCAGCACCGCTGGCAGATCCGCGGCCAGGGCCACGCTCATTTTCACGCTGTGCCAGCGTGCCTCGACTTCTGCCAGCCTCACCACGTCGCGAACCAGGTTGTTGATATCTATGGTTGAGCGATGTCCTTCGCCTTTACCGACGAATTCGCGCAGGCCACGGATGATCCGGCCACCGCGCTGTGCCTGGTTGGCGATATCCTGGAGTGCCCGCCGCACATCGTCAGGGGCATCGCCGTTTGCCGGCAACAGGCGCAGGCAGGCGTCGGCGTAGGTTGCAATCGACGTCAGGGGCTGGTTGAGTTCATGTGCGATCTCGGTGGCCATCTCGCCCATTGTGCTCAGACGGGTAGTATGGGCCAATTCCAGAGTGCGCATGCGCGCGCGTGACTCGGCCTGCTTGCGTTCGGTGATGTCGATGCCCGTAGTGATGATGTACTCGACCCTGCCAGCAGCGTCACGCATCACGGTCGTCGACCAGGCGATCAGGCGCCGCTCACCGGACTTGTTCAGCAACTCGGTTTCATATTTTTCGGGCTGTTTACCGGCGCGTAGTTGCGTGAATGCTTCATTCATTACCTCGTTATCAGCCGTTGCCAGCAATCTGTCGCACATCGCTGTGCCGTGCACTTCCCCTGTGAGGTAGCCGGTAGCCTGTTCGCAGGCACGATTGCAGCGGATAATCCGACCGTCAGGGCCCAGCACCACGATCAGGGCGCTGACCGTGTCCATAACCGCAGTATTGAAATCACGCTCCCAGCGCAGTCGCGTTTCGGTGTCGTGGCGCCGCGCGATTTCTTCCTGCAGCTCCGCATTCGCCTGTTTCAGATCGGCGGTGCGTTCTTCGACGCGGTGCTCCAGCAGATCATGGGCGTGACGCAGGGCCTCCTCACTGTGTTTGCGCTGCATGGCATAGCGTACCGCGCGTGATACGAGGACACTGTCGCCCTGACCTTTCACCAGGTAGTCCTGCGCCCCGGCCTTGACAGCCTCGACGGCGAGGCCTTCATCCATGTCGCCGCTCAGCACGACGATGGGCACGGCCGGCCACTCGGCACGCAACTGCTTCACTGTCTCGAGGCCATGCGAGTCCGGCAGGCTCAGATCGAGCAGCACGGCGTCCACGCTGTCAGCGTTGTTGTGCTGGAGGGCCTCGTTCAGACGTTCGAAGTGGGTAACCACGAAGCTGACGCCTTGTGAATCGGCCAGCGCCAGCTGAACCAGCCGGGCATCAGCGGGGTTATCTTCTACTAGAAGGATGCGGATCTGATCGGATTGCATTAGACGTCGCTTTGGGTGGGCTGCGATCTTTTCAACTAATTATTCCATTTACATTAGCATAGTTTAATTGAGGTAGTTCAGCAAAAGGTTATATTGACCATAATATATGTGTGTCATTCAGGTAGAGTCCAGGGGAGGGTGACCACTGGTTTTCCAGGCTTGTGTTTTCCGCGTATGAAACCCAACATGAAGCCATGCACCTGAGTAAAACGGGCATTCTTGCCGGGCTACAGTGTGACAAGCAGTTATACCTGCGTGTGCATCGTCCCGAGCTGGCCGAACAGAGCGAATCACCGGCAACCTTGACCGGCAAGATCGTGGAGGCACATGCCCGGCAGGCATTCTCCGGCGGTGTGCTGGTCGAACGTGACCGGCCAGGACAGGATCCGTTTGCCCTGACCGAACAGTTATTACAGGCACCCGGTGTGACGACGCTGTTCGAGGCGGCGATCCGCGCTACCGGGCTGGCGCTGTTCGT
>JASFME010000110.1:0-7593 GCA_050117725.1 Granulosicoccaceae bacterium
GAAGGCCCACTGGGTGGTCCGGCGGGTGAACACTGATAGCCTGCGAAACTTCAAGGCCTCAACGCCCCGTGTAGCAAGCGGGGCGTTTTGTTTGAGCCTGTTGTAGATGCCCGTTACTATGCAACTCGATTGTAATGGCAAGCTGCTCGATCTTACGCGCGCGCATGTAATGGGCATTCTCAACACGACACCTGATTCATTTTCTGATGGTGGACGTTTTACCGGGCTGGATGCTGCGCGCCACCATGCTGCCGTCATGTGTGCGGAAGGCGCACGGATTATTGATGTCGGCGGTGAATCGACGCGCCCCGGTGCACAGGCCGTATCCGTACAGGAAGAACTGGATCGGGTGATACCGCTGATTGAAGCAATCCACCATGACAGTGACGTCATCATCTCCATTGATACGAGCAAGGCCGAAGTCATGCGTGAAGCTGTACGTTGCGGCGCAGGGATGGTGAACGATGTATGCGCCTTGCAACAACCGGGTTCTCTTTCTGCCGTGGCTGAACTCGGCGTGCCGGTTTGCCTTATGCATATGCAAGGTTCACCGCGTACCATGCAGAGCAACCCGCAATACGGTGATGTCACCAAAGACGTACTGGCATATCTTGCACAACGTATTGAGGCCTGTGAGCAGGCAGGGATTAAACGTAACGCGCTCGTCATCGATCCCGGTTTTGGTTTTGGTAAAACGCTGGAGCACAACCTGCAGCTCATGCGTGACCTGAAACAGTTTGTTGCGACCGGCTTGCCGGTAGTCGTTGGTGTGTCACGCAAATCGATGCTCGGCATGTTGCTGGACGCGCCACTTGAACAACGTCTGCCGGGTACGGTCGCGCTGGAAACACTGGCCGTGTGTGCCGGGGCACAGATTATCCGGGCACACGATGTGCAGGCGGCGGTGCACGCAGCGCGTGTTGCCGAAACAATATGTCAATGAAGTCATAGATGTGATGCAGTGGCTGGATTTACAGTTCAAATCTGCATATTCTTGGCGATAGAGTTTCAATCGGGACAGTGGCAGTGCAACGCAAGTATTTCGGAACAGATGGTATTCGTGGCCGTGTCGGGCAGGAACCCGTAACACCTGAGTTTGTGCTGCGCCTGGGGTGGGCTGCCGGTCGCGTGTTTGCGCGTAACGGTCATGGCCAGGTTCTGATTGGCAAGGATACGCGTATCTCCGGTTATATGTTCGAATCTGCCCTGGAGGCCGGTTTGTCAGCTGCCGGAGTGGATATCAGACTGCTTGGCCCAATGCCGACACCGGCCATTGCCTACCTGACGCGCACCTTCAATTCACTGGCCGGTATCGTGATCAGTGCCTCGCACAATCCTTATTATGATAACGGCATCAAGTTCTTCGGCCCGAACGGGCACAAGTTACCCGATGAGATTGAACTGCAGATAGAAGCCGAGCTTGGCAACCCGCTACAGACTGTCGACTCGGCCCAACTTGGCAAGGCGTCGCGTGTTGTCGACGCAGCCGGTCGTTATATAGAATTTTGTAAAAGTACAATACCCGGGGCGACCAAACTTGATGGTCTGACCATTGTGGTGGATTGCGCAAATGGCGCGACTTACCACATCGCCCCGCGGGTACTGGAAGAACTCGGTGCCAATGTTATTACGATTGGCGCACAACCTGATGGCTGCAATATCAACAAGGACTGTGGTTCGACGGATCTCGAACAATTGCGACAGGCCGTATTTGAACACAGTGCCGACCTGGGAATTGCACTCGATGGTGACGGTGATCGTGTCATCATGGTGGATCACAAGGGTGAGGAAGTCGATGGTGACGAGATCCTGTTTATCATCGCCGATTCGCGCCTGTTCGATGAAAGCCTGCACGGCACGGTGGTCGGTACCGTGATGAGTAATCTCGGTCTCGAACATGCGCTGCACAGCAAGGATATTGATTTCAAACGCACCGCGGTGGGCGATCGTTACATTATCGAAATGTTGTTGCGTGGCGGCTGGACGCTGGGCGGCGAGAGTTCAGGGCATATCATCTGCCTGGATCGCACCACCACCGGCGACGGCATTGTCGCTGCCCTGCAGGTATTGTTCGCCGTGGTGCGTAGCGGACGCAGCCTGCATGAACTGAAGTCAGGCATGAGCAAATACCCGCAGACCCTGATCAATGTGCCGGTACATGCCGGTTTCCGTTTCCAGGACTCTGCCCGGGTCAGCCAGGCAGTCAGGGATGCCGAGCAGGAGCTTGCCGATCAGGGCAGGGTGCTACTGCGACCATCAGGCACCGAGCCGCTGTTGCGTGTCATGGTTGAGGGCCGGGATGCCGCCCAGGTTGAGCGACTGGCGCGTCAGTTGGCCGAAGCGGTCACCGAAGCCGCCAATGCTGCCTGAGACAAGTTGGCAGTCGTCAGTCTGCAGTTTGCAGCAAAAGCTGATGAGACGATCCCTGATTTGCAGCGATTCATGGAAAAGAGCACGGATTTTCGCTGACGACTGATGACTGTCGACTGCCAGCTCTGAATAACCACCTGTTCTGATTGATTTTTGCCGGTTTCGCCGGTAAGCTTTCGCGCTGTTTTTGACAGAAGAATGATGGAGAATTGCGGCATGGCACGTACAACGATTGTTGCCGGTAACTGGAAAATGAATGGCACGCGCGCCAGCGTCAAGGCCCTGGTCGAGGGTATCAAGGCGGGTCGCGGCGAGGTAAAGAACACCGAAATCGCTGTTTGTGCACCGTATGTTTTTCTTGGTGAAGTCGAGGCCATGCTGCAGGGCAGCAATATTGCACTCGGTGCGCAGAACCTCTCTACCGAGGAATCGGGCGCCTTCACCGGCGAAATTTCGGCCGATATGCTCAAGGATTATGGTTGCAGCTACGTGATCGTCGGCCATTCCGAGCGCCGCACCCTGTACGGGGAAGATGATGCGCTGGTTGCAAAGAAATTTGCCGTGGCCCGGGAGTCCGGGCTCAAGCCGATCCTGTGCATTGGTGAAACCCTCGAAGAACGGGAACAGGGCATTACCGAGGGGGTTGTCGCCCGCCAGCTCAACGCCGTTATCGACATCGAGGGCGTTGCAGCACTGGCAGATGGTGTGATTGCCTATGAGCCGGTCTGGGCGATCGGCACTGGCAGGACGGCCAGCCCGGAGCAGGCCCAGGATGTGCACGCCTTTATCCGCGGCCTGATCGCCGACAAGGATGCCGCGGTAGCTGAAAAGGTCCGGATCCAGTATGGTGGCAGCATGAACGCGGCCAACTGCGTGGAATTGCTCGCACAGCCGGATATCGATGGTGGCCTGATTGGCGGTGCGTCGCTCAAGGCTGAGGATTTTCTTACAATTTGCAAGGCAGGCGACTGATTTTCATGGAAAAAGTTCTGCTCGTAATACACGTATTTATTGCCGGAGGCCTGATCGGTCTTATCTTGATCCAGCACGGCAAGGGCGCCGATGCCGGCGCTGCGTTTGGCAGTGGCGCGTCCTCGACGGTGTTTGGCTCACGTGGCTCAGCCTCGTTCCTGACACGTCTGACCGGGATCCTGGCGACACTGTTTTTCATCAGTTCGTTCGTACTGGGTGCCCTGACCTTGCAGGCCAGCAAGGATACGGGTGCTGATGTGGTGACGGAAGCACCGGTGGCGGTGACAGACGTACCCGAGACGCCTGCTGGCGACGATGATGTGCCGGTTGTCCCCGGGACGCCAACAGAACCGGCTGCAGCGCCCACAGCTGATCCGGACGTACCAAAAATTCCTGAGTAAGTTCAAGAAAATGACTCGCATCAGCGGGACGCTTTCCGGTAGAATTGCGTCCCCGCGCGAGGCGGGCCCTCTTTGCCGAAGTGGTGGAATTGGTAGACACGCTATCTTGAGGGGGTAGTGGGGAGACCCGTGCCGGTTCGAGTCCGGCCTTCGGCACCATTTATTTTCCCGTAGCGGCCTCGGCCGGTACCCTCGGTCACAGAACCCCTGCGGGGTTCATTGTGACTACCTCAACCCTCTCCGAGGGTTCGAGGCATTCGACACCAATAAAACAGGCCACTGGTGAGTCCAGTGGCCTGTTTATTTCTGGCCACGCCTCGGCCAAGTTACGTCCTGGCGCAAAGAAGCCCTGCGGGCTTCATTTTGCGTACCTGACGCCAGCGGCGACCGGGCACCCTCAGTACCATCCTTGAAAACGCTATCACGTTTAGTGATACCGTTTTTTTATACCCTCAAAAAATACAATAAGCCTTTGTTATCCATAGTTTTTCCGCAATATTACAAACTTGACAGTATTTGTGGGGCTGGCCATACTGCCTGCCTTGCAAAATACGCTACGCAATAACAATAACGAATTATAAACTTGGTGAGGATGAGGAAGGGCGCAAATGCTAGAGAATTATTTGCCCATTCTGATTTTCCTGGCAGTAGGTACGGGTGTCGGGTTGATCATGCTGGCCTTGGGCTGGGTGCTGGGACCGACGCGCCCGGATACCGAGAAACTGTCTGCCTACGAATGCGGTTTTGAAGCATTCGAAGACTCCCGCATGAAATTCGACGTGCGGTATTACCTCGTCGCCATTCTTTTTATTATATTCGATCTCGAGATTGCTTTTTTATTCCCGTGGGCGGTAGTTCTGGACAAGGTCGGCTGGTTTGGCTTCACCGCCATGGTCGTGTTCCTCGGCATTCTTGTTATCGGCTTCATCTATGAATGGAAAAAAGGTGCCCTCGAATGGGAATAGAAGGCGTACTTGATAAAGGCTTCGTCACAACCTCTGCTGACAAGCTGATTAACTGGGCCCGTACCGGATCGATGTGGCCGATGACCTTCGGCCTGGCCTGTTGCGCGGTGGAAATGATGCAGGCTGCAGCCGCCCGCTACGATATGGACCGTTTCGGCATTATATTCCGCCCAAGTCCGCGCCAGTCCGACGTCATGATTGTCGCCGGCACGCTGGTCAACAAGATGGCGCCTGCGCTGCGCAAGGTGTACGACCAGATGGCGGAACCGCGCTGGGTCATTTCGATGGGCTCCTGCGCGAATGGCGGCGGTTATTACCATTATTCCTATTCGGTGGTGCGCGGTTGTGATCGCATTGTTCCGGTTGATGTGTATGTGCCGGGTTGCCCGCCGACCGCTGAGGCCCTGATCTACGGCATCATCCAGCTGCAGAACAAGATCAAACATACCAACACGATTGCCCGGGCCGCCTCATGAGCGAAGAAGCAGAAGTACAAAATGTGGCCGTCAGCCCGGCACAGGAATTTGCCAACCAGTTGCAGGAACACTTTGCCGGGCAGGGCGTGAAGACCTCGGTACACCGTGGCCAGGTCACGATGGAGGTGCCGCGTGAGCACATGCTGGTGGTGTGCGAGACTTTGCGCGATGAACGCGATTTCGCCTTTGAACAGTTGACGGACGTTTGCGGAGTCGACTACAGCGAGTACGGCAAGGTCGAATGGACCACGAATTATTCAACCAGGGCCGGTTTCAGCCGTGGCGTGCATCGTGACCAGGACAACCAGGAACCACGCGAGACACACTGGACAAACGGCCGTTTTGCCGCTGTCTATCATCTGCTTTCCTACAGGCACAACCGACGCTTGCGTCTGCGTACCTATGCGGACGATGACATGCCGGTGGTCGATTCGGTTGTCGGGATCTGGAACAGCGCCGACTGGTTTGAACGTGAAGCGTATGACCTGTTCGGTATCCTGTTTGATGGTCACCCCGATCTGCGTCGAATTCTGACTGAC
The DNA here is from genome assembly GCA_050117725.1 of Granulosicoccaceae bacterium. Classification (GTDB taxonomy): domain Bacteria; phylum Pseudomonadota; class Gammaproteobacteria; order AKS1; family AKS1; genus JASFJH01. The sequence continues at coordinate 5,724 of JASFME010000110.1, forward strand.
TATGGTTTTATCGGACACCCGTTCCGCAAGGACTTCCCGTTAATCGGCCAGGTGGAAATGCGTTACGACCCGGAGAAAAAGCGGGTTGTGTACCAGCCGGTTTCGATCGAGCCGCGTGTCACCGTACCCCGTGTGATCCGTAATGAACATGTTCATGGCGAACAGCCTGATGACAGCGCAGTAGAAGGCTGAACAAGATGGCCGAGATCCGTAATTACACTCTGAACTTTGGTCCGCAGCATCCTGCCGCGCATGGCGTGTTGCGTCTCGTGCTCGAGCTGGACGGCGAAGTCGTACAACGTGCCGACCCGCATGTCGGGCTGTTGCATCGTGGCACCGAGAAGCTCGCAGAAAGCAAGCCGTTTAACCAGAGTATCGGTTACATGGACCGTCTCGATTATGTCTCGATGATGTGTAACGAGCACGGCTATGTCATGGCCATTGAGAAACTGCTGGGTATCCAGGCGCCGCAACGCGCACAGTATATCCGTGTCATGTTTGACGAGATTACCCGTATTCTGAATCACCTGATGTGGCTGGGAACGCATGCACTCGATGTCGGTGCGATGACAGCCTTCCTGTATTGTTTCCGCGAACGCGAGGATCTCATGGATGTCTACGAGGCCGTCTCCGGTACGCGTATGCATGCCACCTATTACCGTCCAGGCGGTGTATACCGCGATCTGCCGGATACGATGCCGAAGTACCGCGAATCGAAATGGCACAACGCCGATGACGTGAAGCGTATGAATGAGGCCCGGGAAGGTGGCCTGCTCGATTTTATCGAAGACTTCGCCAGACGTTTCCCGGCACTCGTTGATGAATACGAAACCCTGCTGACCGATAACCGTATCTGGAAGCAGCGTACCGTTGGTATCGGTGTGGTGTCACCGGAACGCGCCATGCAGCTTGGCTTTACCGGTCCCATGTTGCGCGGTTCAGGCATTGCCTGGGATCTGCGCAAGAAGCAGCCGTACGAAGTCTATGACAGGGTGGACTTTGATATTCCGATCGGCAAGAACGGTGACTGCTATGACCGTTACCTTGTGCGTGTCGAGGAAATGCGCCAGTCAGCAGGAATTATCCGCCAGTGCATCAATTGGCTGCGTGCCAACCCGGGTCCGGTTATGTTCGAAGGACACAAGATTACGCCACCAAAGCGTGAAGACATGAAGGGTGATATGGAAGCACTGATTCATCACTTCAAGCTGTTTACCGAAGGATATTGTGTACCGGAAGGTGAGGCATATGCCGCGGTTGAGCATCCGAAGGGAGAATTTGGCGTGTATCTCGTTTCTGATGGCGCCAACAAGCCGTACCGTTTGAAGGTTCGTGCACCGGGTTTTGCTCACCTGTCAGCCATGGATGAAATGGTGAAAGGGCACATGATTGCCGACGTTGTCGCTGTGATTGGCACAATGGATATCGTATTTGGTGAGATCGATCGTTAAGGGTCAGGTTAATGAGTGAAGCAGCAAACAATTTGCTTTCTGAAGAAGTCCGCCACGAGATCGACCACTGGTTGACCAAGTTCCCCGAAGACCGTCGGCAGTCGGCCGTGATCCCGGCATTGACAGCGGCGCAGGAACATAACGATGGTCACCTGACTGAAGAACTCATGGACGCGGTAGCCGGGTACCTGGATATACCGCCTGTCAGTGTGTATGAAGTGGCAACGTTTTATTCCATGTTCAACCTTAAACCGGTCGGCAAATACGTGATCAACGTCTGCACCAACATTTCGTGTATGTTAATGGGATCAGACACGATTGTTGATCATCTTGAGAGAAAGCTTGGTATCAAGATGGGCGGGACAACCCCGGATGGCAAGTTCACGATGAAGGTGGAAGAGGAATGCCTTGCGGCCTGT
>JASFME010000111.1:0-7550 GCA_050117725.1 Granulosicoccaceae bacterium
ACGCCGACCGACCGGCACATGATGGAATTCAGCCGAGCGGCAGGATCTGGTCCAGGCTGCTGGCGTGCGCGATTGCCAGCATTTGCGTGGGCATATTCAGGTAATGGAGGGTCTTGTTGCGCCGCCGGGCATAACGCAGCCATTCGATAAGCAGGGCCAGACCGGCGCTGTCGGAACGCGATACCCCGGCGAGATCGAGGCGGATATCGCTTTCCGCGACGAAGGTCTCGAGGCCGATTCGGCGTACCGCCGGTACCGAGGCAAAACTCAGTTCGCCGAGCAAGCGGTAAGAACCGTCGCCAAGACGTTCCAGTTTTGCTCTTGCCGAACTGCCGCCGTTCATTTGCCCTCTGCCTGGCTATACAGGAACTGGCCGATGATCTGCTCAAGCACGATCGCCGACTGGGTCTGGCGAATGACACTGCCGTCTTTCAGGTTGTTCTCGCTGCCGCCCGGCTCCAGGCCGACATACTGTTCGCCCAGCAGACCGGCCGTAAAAATACTGGCAAACGTATCTTCCGGCAACTTGTTATATTGTGGAGAAATATTCAGAGTGACGACGGCCTCAAAGGTCTCGTTATCGAATTCAATCCCGGTCACGCGACCAACCCGCACACCAGCGACCGTCACCGGCGAACGCTCCTTCAGACCGCCGATGTTTTCAAAGCGCGCGGTCACCATGTAGCCATCCTCATCGGTAAACGCGGCGAGGTTACTGACCTTCATCGCGAGCATAAACAATGCGGCCAGGCCCAGCGCTATGAACAGGCCAACTATGATTTCAATGGTTCTTGTCTTCTGCATAAACGAACCCTCTCGTCCCCTAACCTTTAAATCTCACCGAACATCAGGGCGGTGAGTACAAAATCCAGCCCCAGTACCGCCAATGCACTGTGCACCACGGTGCGCGTCGTGGCCCGGCTCACGCCTTCCGATGTCGGTACCGCATCATAACCCTCGAACACGGCGATCCAGGTCACGACGAAGCCGAATACGACACTCTTGATGACGCCGTTGAGCACATCCTCCTCCCAGTCGACCTTGTCCTGCATCTGCGACCAGAACGCGCCGTCATCGATGCCCAGCAGGCCGACACCGACGAAATAGCCACCAAGCACGCCGATCGCACTGAAGATCGCGGCCAGCAAGGGCATGGAAATAAACCCGGCCAGGAAACGTGGCGCGATCACGCGGCGCAACGGGTCGACCGCCATCATCTCCATGCCGGACAACTGCTCGGTGGATTTCATCAGGCCGATTTCCGCGGTCAGCGCCGAACCGGCACGCCCGGCGAACAATAGCGCCGTCACGACCGGTCCGAGTTCACGCACGAGTGACAGCGCCACCACCACGCCGAGTGATTCCTCGGCGCCGAAATCGACCAGAGTGTTATAGCCCTGCAGCCCGAGCACCATGCCGACAAACAGGCCGGAGACGAGAATAATCACCAGCGACAGTACGCCCACGGCGAACACCTGCTGGATGAGCAGCGACAGGCGCCACAGCGTTTCCGGGATACCGCTTAGCACCTGGAGGAGGAAGATGTGCGCGCGACCAAGCCGCTCGAACACGCCCAGGCCCCGTTGTCCGAGTTTTTGCAGGTAATCCAGCATCAGCGAGGCTCCCCTTCCAGGCCGGCCAGCAGATCAGCCTTATAGTCCAGCCCCGGGTAATGGAACGGTACCGGGCCATCGGCCAGGCCGTTCATGAATTGCTTGACCCACTCGGAATCGGTCCGGCCGAGTTCCTCGGGTGTACCTTCGCCGACCACGTGGCCTTCCGAAATCACGTAAATGTAGTCGGCAATGCTCGCGGTTTCGGCGACATCATGGGAAACGATAATGCTGGTCAGGCCCAGGGCATCGTTGAGCAGACGAATCAGCTGCACCAGTGCCCCCATCGAGATCGGATCCTGCCCGGTAAACGGTTCGTCATACATGATCATCATCGGGTCGAGCGCAATCGCACGTGCCAGCGCGATACGTCGCGCCATACCGCCGGACAGCTCACTCGGCATGAGGTGGCGCGCATTACGCAGCCCGACCGCCTCGAGCTTGAACAACACAAGGTCACGGATCATGCTCTCGGGCAAGCTGGTGTGTTCGCGCAAGGGAAACGCGACATTCTCGAACACATCGAGATCGGTCAGCAGCGCGCCGCTTTGGAACAACATCCCCATGCGCTTGCGCAACTCGAACAAATCGCTGCGGCCAAGTTTTGGTACTTCTACACCATCGACCATGATGCTGCCCTGGTCCGGGCGCAGCTGGCCGCCGATCAGGCGCAACAGGGTGGTCTTGCCGGTACCGCTCGGCCCCATGATCGCCGTGATCTGGCCACGGCGGATCTTGATGTTGACGCCATCAAAGATCTTGCGCGCGCCACGCGCAAAATGCAGATCGCGGATCTCTACCAGTGCTGGTTGTGTTTTTTCTGGCTGCCCCATCAAACTACTTTATTATGTTTTGTCTTGTTGTGCCCTGCCTGGCCTGATGCCATCCGGACAATAGCCGCGCAGCAGTTTCTTCAAGTGTCGGTCTGCTGTCAACAACCTCAGCGCTGCACACCGGGAAGATTATCAGGCGCCCAGTAATTCGGCGATTATTTTCGCCTGGCGCATAATCTCAACCGGGGGCGGTTCATCACACCACACCATCATACAGGATGCATCAGGCGGAACGCCCTGCAACACGGCCTCGATATCCTCGCGCAGGCCAGCCAGGGTCAGATCGGCGCTCGTCCGGTACAGGCAAAGCCGCATGCCACTGCCACGAAGATCGTCGAAAATCTGTGAATATCGGCTATTTGGTAGAGAAATATCCGTATTGTGTGATTCACTGAACACCGCAACATCTGCCGGAGCGGACTGATGCGAACCGTTGACGAATATACCTAGGAGCTGATCCTTGAGGCCTGCCAGGATCTGGCTCTCCAGTGGCACATGCCGCAGATCCAGGCAAAAACCAAACCCGTCATCGACGTCATCCAGCCATATTTCGACCTCGGCACTATCCGCTGGCGGCGCAACCAGCACGGCCCGAAATTCATTCGCGTAATAACCGAGTTGCCATTCTGCCGGCATATCGTCAGGGTAATAGCCCTGCTCCCAGCCGGGATGCAGCCAGCCCTGTGCGGCGACCACGAGTCGCGCTAATCTTTCAGTATTGCCCATAGCGGTCTGCCTTTGCGACACTCCAGGTTCAGAATATTATCAACGAGCGCACAAACCATGGGTGAGATCGTCCAGTTCAGAAAAAAAACCGCGAAAGACAAGCACCGCGGCAATACTTTGTGCCGGCACGGATTCCACAAATGGGCAATCGTCCACAACAAGCAGTTCGACGTAAAACTGGGCAAACTGGTCACGGTCTATCGCTGCAAGCGTTGTGGCGCTGAGCGCAGCGAAGCACGCTAGCACGTTTGTTGGCAATATACGACACTCACTGGCTTGCCAGGTGGCTTGTGCCTTTACTGCCAACACCACGTATCGCTTGAATTAATCAGGGGCGGGTGCGATCATACGCTATACTTATAACAATGCTGAACCGCTGTATTGTTGTATGCGGACAACAGGGGGTACCGCGGTTCACAACCTGTACAATGGTAATATCAGGACAGGAAGATAATAACCAATGAAATATTTTTGCAGAATTCCTGCTGTACTGGTGCTGTCTGGGACACTACTTGCTGGTTGTGCCACGGTTGAGGGGCCACCTGATCCGGAAGACCCGTTCGAAAGTTTCAACCGCACCATGTATAAGTTCAACGATACGGTGGATCGCGCTGTCGTCAAACCGGTGGCACAGGGTTATAACACCGTCATGCCAACGCCGTTGAACAAGGCCGTCAGCAACTTCTTCAGTAACCTCGACGACGTCGTTGTCATCTTTAATGACCTGCTGCAATTAAAACTCCCGCAAGCCGCGCAGGACTCGGCCCGCGTCTTCTTTAACTCAACCATCGGCCTGCTCGGCTTTATTGACGTTGCCTCGGGTATGGAACTGCCCAAGCACAACGAGGACTTTGGCCAGACCCTCGGTTACTGGGGTGTGACTAGCGGCCCCTATATCGTCTGGCCGTTCTTTGGCCCGAGCAACCCGCGCGATACGGTGGGCCTGGTTGCCGACGCCTACGTCAACCCGCTGCATGACATCGAGCCTGACAGCGATCGCTACTGGCTGACGGCGCTGAATATCGTCGATAGTCGTGCCGGCCTGCTCAGTGCCGGCAAGGTACTGGAAGAGGCCGCCCTCGATCCTTACCTTTTCGTCCGCGATGCCTACCAGCAACGTCGCGAACACCTCATCCACGACGGTAACCCACCCAGACTGGAATTCGACGAATAAGTAGCCTGGTAGTCCCGGTGTAAGTGACTACTTACACCGGGATCGCCACAGCATCACATCCCCCACCCGGCTTTGCCCGGCGATGTTTAACCTGTTCAGCGATATTTGCCTCTTTTAGGCATAATTTTACGGATAATTGCAACATTTGAACGAGTATTGTCTCCAGCCATATCAGCCGCTAGGCTAGGCGCTGCTGACCACCAAGGAACCCTGGTTTGATGATTGAATTTACGACTGCCGTGATTGGCGGATTTATCCTGTTAATCTGGGGTGCGGATCGTTTCGTACTGGGCGCCTCCGCGCTGGCCCGCAACCTTGGCGTACCGCCGCTGATCATTGGCCTGACCGTTGTGGGTTTTGGCACATCAGCACCGGAACTGCTCGTCTCCGGGCTCGCTGCCTGGTATGGCAACCCGGGTATCGCGGTCGGGAATGCGCTCGGTTCCAATATCGCCAATATCGCGCTCGTCCTCGGCGCCACCGCTGTGTTCACTCCGATCGCCGTACATTCGAGCACACTGCGCCGCGAATTCCCGATCCTGTTCATCGTCATGGGCTTTTCCCTGCTCTTCCTGGTTGATGGTGGCCTGAGCCGACTCGATGGCCTGCTGCTGTTGTCCGGCCTTGTCTTCATGCTCGTCTGGGTCACCCGGCTGGGCCTGAAGAGCCGTCCTAGCGACCCCTTGCAAACAGAATTCGAGGAAGAAATCCCGAAAAAGATGCCGACACTGCACGCCGTGCTGTGGCTCATGTTTGGACTGGTGACCTTGCTGGTTGCATCGCGACTCGTGGTTTGGGGCGCGAGTGAAATTGCCCGCGCCTTCGGCGTCAGTGACCTCGTCATCGGCCTGACCGTGATCGCCATCGGCACGAGCTTGCCCGAACTGGCCGCTTCTATCATGAGTGTCATAAAAAAAGAACACGATATCGCGGTCGGCAACATAGTCGGCTCGAACATGTTTAACCTGCTGGGTGTGCTCGGTCTGCCCGGACTGATCTCGCCGTTCGCTGTCCCGGCCGAAGCCTTGAGTCGGGACTATGTCGTCATGTTCATCCTGACTCTGGCGCTGTTCATGATGTCATTCGGACTGGTTGGCCAGGCAGGCCGAATCAGTCGCACCGAGGGCGGGCTCTTGCTTGGCAGCTTCTTCGCCTACCTCGGATTTCTGTATTTGCAGCAAATCAGCGTGCTGTAAACTGCATGCCCCATCCGCTATACTCGGCGGGCAATATAAGAAGCGTCGATTCAAGCAGTTAAACGCATTTCCAGAACCTGAGCCAGACCATCACGCAAGCAGTACAGCATGATAGATGATACCTTTTTGAAAATGGGTCGTGCCGTCATCGAGGCCGAGAGCCGGGCCGTGGCCGACCTGCTGCCGCGTATCGATGCCGAATTCGTCAAGGCCTGCCGGCTCATGCTCGAATGCCGTGGCCGCATCATTGTCATTGGCATGGGCAAATCCGGACATATCGGTAACAAGATAGCCTCGACCCTGGCCAGCACCGGCACCCCTGCCTTCTTCGTCCACCCGGGTGAAGCCGCACATGGTGACTTTGGCATGATCACGGCTGACGACGTAATCATCGCGGCCTCAAACTCCGGGGAAACCGATGAGATCGTCATGCTGCTGCCATTACTGACCCGCCTCGGCGTACCGCTGATCGCGCTGTGCGGCAAGCAACACTCGAGCCTCGGCCAGGCCGCCAGCGCCTACATCGACATCAGTGTGGAACAGGAAGCCTGCCCGCTGAACCTGGCGCCGACCTCGAGCACGACCGTCACGCTCGTACTCGGTGACGCGCTCGCTATTGCCCTGCTCGAGGCCCGGGGCTTTACCGAACAGGACTTTGCCCGTTCGCACCCCGCGGGTCGCCTCGGGCGCCGCCTGCTACTGCACATTGATGACATCATGCACAAGGGCGACGCGATCCCCAGGGTCAGCGAAGATGCCCTGCTGCGTGATGCACTGGTGGAGATGACCCGCAAGGGACTCGGCATGACCGCGATTGTCGATGCGAGCAATACTCTTGTGGGTATTTACACCGACGGTGACCTGCGCCGTACCCTCGATCTGGGCATTGACGTGCACGATGCAAAAATCTGCGATCTCATGACCCGCGAATTTGTCACGGTCAAGGGCGGGATCCTCGCCGAGGAGGCCCTGCTTACCATGCAGGAGAAGAAGATTAACGGCCTGCTCGTTGTCGATGACAATCGGCAACTGCTCGGCGCACTGAACATGCATGACCTGCTGCGTGCCGGCGTGGTGTGAACCATTCCGGCAAGGGCCGGTCGATACAGTAAACGGAACTGATGCAATGAAAGATATTCTTGAACGTGCCGCCCGGATCAAAATGGTTATCTTCGATGTCGATGGTGTCCTCACTGACGGCAGTCTGTTTCTGGGTGACGACGGTCTTGAATACAAGGCCTTTCACTCGCGTGACGGGCATGGCATGAAAATGTTGAAAAAATGCGGTGTCGAGATCGGCATCATCACCGGTCGCACCTCGAAGGTGGTCGAATACCGCATGCAAAGCCTGGGCGTCGAGCACGTCTACCAGGGACAACACGACAAACGGGTCGGCTTTCAGGACCTGTTACAGAAAACCGGCCTGTCCGCCGAGGACATCGCCTATGTCGGCGATGACATCGTTGACCTGCCGGTCATGGTGCAGGTCGGCTTGGCCATTGCCGTTGCCGATGCCCACCCGCTTGTGCTCAAACACGCCCACTGGCAAACCTCGAAAGGAGGCGGACAGGGTGCGGGGCGCGACGTCTGTGAGATGCTCATGGAAGCGCGCGGTTGCCTGGATCAAACACTACAGGCCTACCTGCAATGAAACCGCGCCTGCTTGGGTTGTTCCTCGGCCTGTTCGGGCTCATCGCCCTGACGGCCTGGCTATCGGACACCGCCGTGACACCGCAACAAGCCGAAGCCGTGCTTGACGAACAGCCCCATACCGCCGACTTCTATATGCAGACCTATGATGCACTCATCATGGATGAACGCGGCCTGCCTTCGCATCGCGTGATCTCACCGAAGCTGACACATTACGCGGATGATGATACAACCGAACTTGAACAACCTTTTGTCACCGTGTTCCGGGATATCGGCGCGCCCTGGCAACTCAATTCGCAACGCGGCTGGGTTGCAGCCGATAACAAGCTGGTGCTGATGAGTGGTGATGTACGTATGG
>JASFME010000112.1:0-7528 GCA_050117725.1 Granulosicoccaceae bacterium
CGCCGACACCGATAATGACAACAGGATCTTGCATGGACTTGCTCCGCCAGCATGTTAAGGATTCAATCGGGGCGATAGTATACGGGATTGATCCGAAAGCTGCAGATCGGCAAATACAAACCCGTCGCGTTCAACCACATCACCCGGCTTGATCTCGATGGCATACTGGAACATCGGGCCGTCCGTGACGCAGGTATGGAATTCGCCATGCTCGCCGCAGGGATCGACACCCGCCGGCAACTCGGCAAGCAAGGCGTGATCGAAGCGGCGTCCGGCCAGCTGCGCCGGCATGACACGTGGATCGACGCAACTCAGGTGCGCTACCAGTCCTGCGTCGATCATGTCATGCGCGAGTTGTTGTGTAGGCGTCTGCCAGAGCGGAAACAGCGGCGTGATACCCGTATCGGCCAGTTGCTGTTCACGGTAGGCGCGGATGTCTTCAAGGAACAGATCGCCAAATGCCATGTGCCGGATGCCCATGTCTTTCACCTGTTGAATGAACGCACTCATGATGCGTTCGTAGTCGTTGTTGGCACAGGGCCAGGGCAGATGGATGGGGTAGAGAGGCAGACCCGCCGCTTCGGCCTGCTGTTCGAGGATTTGCCGGCGCACGGCGTGCATCGCGACCCGGTCAAAACTTTCATTAAGCGTGGTCACCAGGCCAACGACCTCAATGTCTGCGCGCTGTCGCAGGCTATGCAGGGTCCAGGCGCTGTCCTTGCCGCTGCTCCAGCTCAGCAGCACCGGGGTGCGTGTCGACATGGTTTTACCTGTCGTGGCGACGCGGTTGCCAGAGCACTTCCTCGCCGTTTTCAAAGCGTGCCAGCACACGGGCGATCACGAACAACAGGTCGGAGAGGCGGTTCAGGTAGGCCAGTGCCTGCGGGTTGATGGTGTCACTGCGCATCAGGGTGACAACGCGGCGTTCGGCACGGCGGCAGACACAACGTGCGACGTGGCAGGTCGAGGTCGCCTTGCCACCGGCGGGCAGGATGAATTCCTTGAGCATGGGCAACTCGGCATTGAAGGTATCCAGCTGTTGCTCGAGGCGGTTGACATAGTCTGCCTGCATGGCCGTGTAGTTCGGCATCGACATTTCGCCACCGAGATCGAACAGGTCGTGCTGGACTTCGACGAGTACGCTGCGCACTGCTTCGGGCAGGTCATACGCGAGGAGCAGGCCGACATGGCTGTTCAGTTCGTCGACCGTGCCATAGGCCTCGACGCGCGCGCTGTCCTTGTCGATGCGCGAGCCATCACCCAGCCCGGTGTCACCCTTGTCACCGGTGCGCGTATAGATTTTCGAGAGTCGATGTCCCATGGCGTCTAGAGTAATCGGTATCGAACCGGTAATTCCAGTGCCAGTGACTGGCCATTGAGAATACTGGCCGCGTCAGGCAGACGCTCGACCCTGGTCAGGCTGTCGAGCGCGGCACGATCAAGAATATGATGTCCGGAACTCTGGATGACACGGATATGATTCAGTGCTCCATCGGCCGCGAGTTGCAGGCCGAGCCGGACCTCGCCTTGCCAGCCACGCCGGATTGCCAGGCGCGGGTAATGGAATTGCAGGCGGAAGGCCTGCTGTAGTTGGGCGCGCAGCAGACTGGCCTGTTGCGCATTGACTGCCGGACTCGATGGCTGTTGGGCGGCTGCCGCGTTTTGCGCATTGGCCACACTGGTGGGCGTGGTATCTTCTCTGGTCGGCTCTGCCGCCGGGGCAGGTGGCTGCGTCTGTGGCGGCGTCGCGTGGCGTGCCGTTGTGATAACCGGTTTGGCAGCCTGTGCTGTGTCCTGTCGGGGTTGGATTTTTTCAGGTGCGGTGTCGGCAACGGCTGGTGCGTCCTCCTGTTTACGGGGAGCGTTCGTGGCCGGGCTGGGCAGAATACTGATGCGATAGGGTGTGCCGATGATGATGCGATGCTCTTGTTGTGACAGCGGTACCCACAGCAGCCCTGCGTGCAGAGCTGCTGAAAGTAACACAAATGCTGTCAGTCGCATCGGCATCCGGGTTTAGCTGCCTTTCGGTGAATAACGCAACTGCACACCAACGGTACGGCCAGGCGTGGTGTAGTCATCAACAAGCTCGTATTGCTCATCAAAGATGTTTTCAATACGACCATGCAGTGACCAGTCGCGGTCCAGTTTCATGCTGCCGGTCAGGTTAACCAGCGTGTAACCTCCCAGGTCCTTGCGGGCAAAGGTGGTGGCATCGAAATCTTCGCGCGACCCACTGGCCAGCACATCCATACCGAGCTGGTAGTCGCCACGTGTATAACCCAGTGTTGCGGTAATACTGCGCTTGGCACGACGCAGTAACAATGCATCATTGCTCTCGTCCCAGGGCTTCTGGAAGATCGCTTCGGCACGAGCATACCACGGACCGTGTTTGTACTCGTAATTGAACTCGATACCCTTGATACGTGCCTTGTTCGTGTTCTGTGCCTGATAATCAAAGAAGCCAGGGCCAACGTACACGACATTGATCAGGTTATCGATCCTGTTATCAAAGGCACTGACGCCGAAGCTCTGCCGTGCATCGGGTTTGTAACGCAGGCCAAGCTCGAGGTTGCGGGATTTTTCCGGTTGCAGGTCCGGGTTGCCGCCAAAGCCGAACCGGTCATTGCCGCTCGGCGCACGGAACGCAGTTCCCACGCCGGCCAGCAGACGCAGTTTGGCTGTGGCCTGGTAGCCGTATTCGGCGTTCCACGTGTTATGCGTACCGAAGTCTTCGTGATCCGTATGCCGGGCTGCCAGCAGGGCATGATGCTTGCCGTACTGCATATCGCCCTGCACATAGCCGGCGGTGGTGCGTGTTTTTTCATCGTAACCGTTTTCGGCCGTTTCATTTTCATTGGTAATGCCGAACGTCAGCAGGTGGAATGCGTCGAGTTGCACGTCATTTTGCCAGTCAACGACGTTGCGCCTGGTACGAGCGACCGCACTGCTCTGGTTCTGGCTGAGTTCGTCGCGCATGGCACTGAGCTTGAGACTGGAGGCCCAGCGATCTGACAGCTCTTTTTTCAGCGTCAGTGAGGTACTCTTCAGGTCAAAGTCCTGGTCGAGCGGGTTTAACAGGAAGTTCAGGTATTCGTTCCTGCCACTGGCCTGCCAATGTGACAGCTCGATATCGAGACCATTGCCCAGAACCGTACCGATGTAGGCGTTCACATTTGTATTGCGATTGTCATTGTCAATGCTGGAGCTGCGGCGGGCCGGGAAGCCTTCGGTATTTTTAACCGACACATCGAAACCGGCGCGCAGTTTGTCGTTGTTGTGGGAAACACCGCCACTGAACTCGCGCGTGTTGTTTTCCGCCAGCCCGAGTGTGGCATGCATACGCGTGCCCGCTGCCTTGTCGCGACGCGTGATGATATGGACCACACCACCAATCGCCTCCGAGCCCCACAGTGTTGAGCGTGGACCCTTGATGATTTCTATGCGTTCGATCAATTCCGGATCGATATGCTGGATCGCGGCACCACCGGTTGTACCCGGTGTCAGTTTCACACCATCGATCATGATCAGCGTGTGGTCACTTTCCGTACCACGCGTAAACAACGAAGTCTGGGCGCCGGCGCCACCGGTGCGGGCGATATCCAGCCCGGCATGAAAACGCAACAGCTCAGCGACATCAATGGCCAGGCTTTGTTCGATGTCTTCACGAGTGATGATGATCACCGGCGCCAGTGCATCATCAATTGACTGCGCACCGCGGCTTGCAGTAACAACAACCGGTTCGAGAGTTTCGGCCGCCTCTACAGGCAGGGCCAGGACAGCGCCGGCCAACAGGCCGGCCAGGGTAATACGTTCAGGCATTGAATTCTCCAATTGCCAGTCATGCGCACGCCCGCGCATGGAGTTAAGTACAACGCTACTGGCAGAAGGAGAGAGGTGAGGGTCGAGTGAACTGACCGCCCGCTCTGCCGCCCGCCGCAGCAACCTTGGCATGCTTCGGGCCGGTCTCCGGGCTTACGAGTGGGAAATGTCCCGGACCATCGCCTTCCCGTGTCAAACACAGTGGCGTGTTGATGGCCCTTTACTCGATTACCGTTGCGGGGGCAGCGTCGGAATTGACCAACAGGTCGCACCGACTTCCCGTTTCACTCCGTTTACTGAAAAGTTCATGGAGCACCTGAAACAGTGCGGCAACTTTATGGCCAGAGCCGGGGCAGGTCAAGCAGATTTTCACGTGCCAATGATAAAACAGGCAGTTAGTGATGCGGTTCAGGATGCGGCAGATCCAGGGACAGGGAAAAGTTTGTCGGCCGCGGCAGGTTTGCCGTAATGATAGCCCTGGCCGCAATGAATGCCGAGCGCCAGTACGGCATCGCGGATGGCCTCGTTCTCGATACTCTCCGCGATACTGATCGCGCCGAACGAGGTGCTCAGGGCGTGGATGTGTTCGATGATGGTACGGTTATCGCCCTGTTCAAGGATGCCTTCGATATAGCTGCCATCGATCTTCAGGTACTCGGGACGGAAGCGGCGCAGGTAATTATAGGTCGAGTAGCCCTGGCCGAAGTCATCGAGTGCTATCTTGCAGCCAAGATCACGCAACTGCTGGATATCATTTAACAGCGCATCATTCAGTGTCAGCGTCTCGCGCTCGGTGATTTCAATCGTGATCTGCCTGCCCTCGAGACAGGCCGGGCGCAACAACAGGCTCAACTCGGTGAGGAAGTTTTTGTCATAAAATGAAGTCAGGTTGATGTTCATGAACAACTCGATATCCTTCGGCGCGAGTTGCAGGGCCTTGCCGATGACATGCAGGTCGATTTCCCGCACCAGGCCAAGGTCTTCCGCCACCTTGATAAATTGCGAGGCAGGCATAAACAGGTTGCCGCGTTGCATATTGGCCAGCACTTCGTAGGCCATCGGTTTACCGTTGCGCAGGTCGGTGATCGGCTGGAAGGTCGGCACGATATCGCCGGCCTCGATTGCATTGCGCAGCTCGAAGCCGCGACTGAACACTTCCATGATGCCCTGGCTGATATCCGTTGACAGTACTTCGACATGGCCACGGCGCCGGCGCTTGGCATGATAGAGCGCAACATCGGCAGCACCGATCAGCTCCTGCACAGTCTGACCATGAACAGGCGCGATCGACATGCCGACACTGGCACGCAGTTGCAGGTGGCCGACGGTCAGGCGTACCCGTGTCTTGTTAATTGACTCGAGCAGTGCCTCGGTAATCTTTTTCGCCTCGTTGATGTCAGTGTCATAAATGATCAGGGCAAACTCGTCACCGGCCAGCCGTGCCACGGTATCGTTATGACGCACCATGGTACGCAACATGTTGGCAACGGTTTTTAGTACCTTGTCGCCGACCGGGTGACCATAGGTATCATTGATAAACTTGAAACCGTCGACATCGAGTAATGCGAGGCAGATCGACTTGTCCTGTTGCAAGGCAAGTGACAACTTCTCACTCAGCAAATGCTCGAAATGACGGCGGTTAGACAAGCCGGTCAGGTCATCGGTGATGGACGATCGGTACAGTTCTTCCTGGTGCTCGCGCAGGGTCTTACCGAGCTCATAACGCTCATTGATATCCTGGAAACGCCCGACGACACCGTTTAACTGGCCCTGTTCATTGAAAGTGGCATAGGCATCGAGTTCGACGTGCACCCGTTTGCCGTCGGCCGCCATGATCTCGAGTTCGTGGTTACGGATATCGAGGTTGCGAAGGTTGGCGGGCAGGAACATTTCATGATGTTCTTTTTCCGGTAACAGCGAGTAAAACGGCATGCCAGAGGATTCGTTTTGTTGGTAGCCGGTAATCTGTTGCCAGGCCGGGTTGAGAAAACAGATGTTGCCCATCTCATCCAGTTCAAACAGCGCCTCGCGCATGTTGTTGACCAGGGTACGTAATTGTTGTTCGTTGCTGCGCAGTCGTTCCTGGGTATGCTCCAGGTCAGCGATCTGGGCGGACATGAGGCTGGCATTTTCCTGCAAGGCATCGCCAAGCTCATGTATTTCCCGGTAATCACTGGATATCACACCGGGCATACGCAGCGCGTCACCGGCGCCAAGGTGTGCCGCGATCCGCACGAGTCGTTTCAACGGCGTAGTAAAGCCGGTAATAATCCGGTAGGTAATAATCAGGCTCACTGCCAGCAAACCGAACAGCAGGACCAGGTTATTGATCAGGATGGTGTTGAGCTGGTTGTTAATCGGCGTGGCCGAGAGGCGGATTTCCAGCATACCCTTGCTGATGCCGTTTTTCAGCAGGTCGGAATCGAGGACGATACTCGCATCTTGCTTGCCGACGAAGGTGCGCGTTAACAGGTTGGGTTCATCTTCCTGTTGTTCCAGTGAATAAATCAGCGAGCCGGTGCGGTCACTGACAAAGACACCGGCAATCGCCGTATCATGGATCAGGGTATCGAGGTAATTCTTCAGGCCGCGTGCATCGCGTCGGGTCAGCATACCGCGCACATTCGGCTCCGCCAGGGTGAGCATATTGCGCGCCAGGCTGCGTTGGGCCTCGAGCTGGGTGTTCGCGGCCTGTTGCAGGATATACACGCCGAGCAGCAGCACGGCCAGTATTTGCATAATGGCAAAGGCAAGTACGAGACGGGAACGCAGGCTGTCTGGCAGGAATGTTTTCATATGTCGGCTAGGTTATCGCCGGGAGTCCTTCCCCGTGCACGGCGTATTATTGCGCGAACACCCAGCGCTGTCACGGACGGCCATCAGTCAGGGTGGAACAGCTTGCCGTGCGGGCCGTTTATTTCAATAATATCATGATCATACAGGCGGCTGGCGTGCGCCGCAGTAAGTTCTGCCGGCGCCAGCAATTCGTGCTCGGCATTCCCGTACAACAGCAACAGCCGGTTGCAGTAGCGCAGTGCCAGGTTCAGATCATGCATGACGATCACCGCGAGGTGCTGCCCGGAGTCGAGTCGTTGCTGCAGTGCCTCCAGCAGCCTGACCTGGTGGTGCAGATCGAGATGGTTGGTCGGTTCGTCGAGCAGCATGACAGCCGGGTTCTGGACGAACAGGGTGGCAAGAGCGAGGCGGCGACGCTCGCCGCCCGACAGGGTACTGACCAGCCGGTCCTGCATGCCATCCAGCTGCAAGGCCGCGAGGGTGCTGTGGGCATGCGCGATGTCTTCGGCGCTTTCGTTTTGCCATAAGGAAAGGAAAGGGTGGCGGCCGATCAGCGCGGTTTCCATGACCGTGCCGGGAAACAGATTGTCATCATCCTGGCCGAGCAGGCCAAGGCGTTGCGCGATGTCGCGTCGGGACAACCCGGCCAGCGTGTGCCCATCAAGTTTTACCTGGCCGGATTGTGCGGCATGCAGTCCGGCCAGCGTGTGCAACAAGGTGGTCTTGCCGGCCCCGTTGCGGCCGAGGATGCCGAGGCAGTCGCCATTATCGAGTTGCAGTGACAGATCTTTGCAGACCCGGATATCGGCAACCGAAACCGTCAGGGCATCGAGTTGCAGGCTCATGCCCGGGCCTCGCTGCGTAACAGGTACAGGAATAACGGCACCCCGAGCAGCGCGGTCAGTACGCCGAC
>JASFME010000113.1:0-7522 GCA_050117725.1 Granulosicoccaceae bacterium
TTCCTGCAGTCGAATGAATGGGCCGGCCACCTTGCCGCGATGGCTTCGGAAGAAATGGAAGAGGTCTACCCGATCCCGTCGCAGTACCCGAAGGGCAAGTACCTGCTTGTGTTCGATCCGCTCGATGGTTCGTCCAACATTGATGTGAACGTTTCGGTTGGCACGATCTTCTCTATCCTGCGTTGCCCGGAAGGTGTGGAAAATCCGACCGCCGAGGACTTCCTGCAGCCGGGCACCGAGCAGGTCTGTGCCGGTTACGCGCTGTACGGGCCATCGAGTATGATGGTCCTGACCACGGGCAACGGCGTGAATGGTTTCACCCTCGATCAGAACATTGGTGAGTTCGTGTTGACCCACCACAACATGACTATCCCGGCCACGACCAGCGAGTTTGCCGTGAACGCCTCGAACATGCGTTTCTGGGAAGCGCCGGTGAAGCGATACGTCGATGAATGTCTGGAAGGCAGCGAAGGCGAGCGGGATCGCGACTTCAACATGCGCTGGATTGCCTCGATGGTAGCCGAGGTGCACCGCATCCTGACCCGCGGTGGCGTGTTCATGTACCCGCTGGATGAAAAGATGAAGGCCAGGGGACTGGGCGGCAAGCTGCGCCTTATGTACGAGGCCAACCCGATGTCGATGATCGTCGAGCAGGCCGGTGGTTTGAGCTCCACGGGCCGTGAGCGCATCATGGAGATCAAGCCGGACGGCCTGCACCAGCGCGTGCCGGTGATACTCGGCTCGAAAGAAGAAGTCGAGCGCATTATCGATTACCACACCCGGGATGACACGCCGAACTCGGCCGCAGCCTGAACAGTCAGGTAGTGATGGAAAAAGCCCGGTACAATTTGGTACCGGGCTTTTTTGTAGCCGCGATAGCAGCGCAGACTGGTAGCGCAATCGGCCTGTAACCATGTTCAGTCACTGAGCTTTTTCCAGAAGCGGTTGGCATAGTCACGCTGCTCATCGCTGACCGGCAGGCGTTGCATGCCCATGTTCAGATAAAAACCTTCGGCATCCTGTTGCGCCTTCACCAGCAGACCGTGCTTTTGTCTGTTTTTAACGGCCTGTTCGGCAGCAGCAAACAGGCGTTGTCCCGTACCCTGTCGCCATTGCCCGGGCAGGACATAAATCCCGTGTAACAACAGGCCGCTCAGGCCTTCGGGCAGATCGGCGGCACTGGCATCTTCCCATGCGGCGACGCCGACCATATTGTCATTATCTTCCGCCACCACGATCTCGAGGTGTTGCAGATCCATCTCGTCATAACGGTAAGTGGGCAGGGCAAGGCGTTTGACCCGCTCGGGTAAATTCCAGGTCATGATCGCCGCTTCGATGATGCGGTTTATCCTGGCCAGGTCATGTTGTGTCGCAGATCGCAAACAGATCATGTTATTGCTTCCTGATGGTTGGCAGACAACGGAGTCATGGCTTCCCGGCTATTGCCGGCACGCCTGCCTCCATTTATTCCCGGTATCAATATTCCAGGCCTGCCAGACGAATCCATCAGCCTTTCGCTTCCCGCTCCGGTAGCATCGATGGTCATTGAATCGTAGTGTCGACCGTTCATGTTTAAACCATTCAGGTAAAAGTCCGCTTAAAAAAACGGCGGCTCATTCATATGAGCCACCAAATGCTCGCTTCCTGTTGGAGGAGAGGGGGGAGGAGAAGCGAGCCGGGGAAGCCCATCCCGTTTTCATGCGGTCACTGGTTTGTCCAGACAGGTAGCCAATGCATCCGAACCGCCGATACGTTCACAGCTGACGAATACCTGCATTGCCGGGAAACCCATTGTCCTGGTCATTGCCATGTCCTCTTCTTTCATCCGGGTTGGATACTGGCTACGCGAGGCATTATGAGGGCAGGCAAATAATAGATAAAATCGTTTATAACTATTTGAAGTATAGTTATAACCAATTTTACGGCCGTGCCTGTACCGGCGTGGGCCAGCAACGCGCTGCGAGGCATGTGCCATGCGCAGCGGCTGCCGGCTACCCCGGTTTTCCTTGTCAGCAGGCCTGTTTGTACTCGTTGCCGGCGTCGACATCGTCGGCCGCACACACCGGGGCATCCGGTGTTTTCATGGTCACGAGTTCCTCGGCGCTGGTCGGGTGGATCGCCACCGTGGCGTCGAAGTCTGACTTGGTCGCCCCCATTTTCACGGCGACGGCAAAGCCCTGCAGCATTTCATCGACGCCGTCACCGACCAGGTGCATGCCGACGATCTTCTCCTCACGGCCGACGCACACCAGTTTCATCGCCGTGCGCACCCCGTGCTCGCTCAACGCGTACCGCATCGGCGTGAATGACGTACTGTAGATCGTGACCTGACCGGGGTAGGCCGCACGCGCCTCGTCCTCGGTCATGCCGACCGTGCCGATCGGCGGGTGCGAGAACACGACACTCGGGATGTCGTCGTAGTCCTGCTGCTTGCCCGGCTGCGCACCAAACAGGCGGTACGCCAGTTTGCGGCCCGCGGCGATCGCCACCGGCGTCAACGCCGGGCGACCGGTGATGTCACCAATTGCGTAAATCCCGGCGACATTGGTCTGTTCCTCCGCATCGACCGGGATCATGCCGTTGCGCAACACCTCGATGCCGGCGCGGTCCAGTGCCAGTGCCGTCGTGTTCGGTCGCCGCCCGACGGCCCAGATTGCCGTGTCGAAACCGCTGATTGCCTGCTGGCCGTTACCGCTGACCAGGATGTCACCGGCACTTTCACTCAGTGCCGTGACCTGGAAACCGGTCTGCACACGGATGCCCTGTTGTTGCATCTCGTCATGCAGGGTGGCGCTGATCATCGGGTCGAAGCGTTCCAGGATGCGATCTTCCAGGGCAATTACCGTGACCTCGCTGCCCAGCGCGCGCAACACGCCGGCCAGTTCCACGGCGATGTAACCACCACCGATCACGGCGACCTTGCGCGGCTGTTCTGCCAGGGCGAAAAAACCGTCCGAGGTCATGCCCAGTTCGGCACCCGGCAGCGGCGGTACGATCGGCTCGCCACCCGTGGCGATGACGATGTGGTCGGCACTGTAGTGCTGCTCGCCGACCGCGACGGTGTGTGCATCGACGAAGCGGGCATGTCCCGTGATGCGGTCGATGCCGCTGTCGGTGACATAGCCATCCCAGTAGTGATTGATGTTGGCGATATATTGATCGCGCGCCGCGATCAGTCGCGACCAGTCGGTCTGGCCGCGCGTTGCGGGAATACCAAAGCCGTTCGCATCATCCACGGCATGTGCAATGTTGGCGGCATACCACATGACTTTTTTCGGCACGCAGCCGTTGTTGACGCAGGTACCACCGAGGCGGCCGGCTTCGATAATGGCAACTTGCTTGCCCAGCTTCGCCGCCGTTTCCGCCACGGCCAGGCCGCCGCTGCCGCCGCCGATGGCAATCAGATCATAATGTTGCTTGTGCATGGACTTGCTCCTCGGTGTTCAACCCGGTTAAAAAGGATGGCTCACTCAGCTGAGTGAGCCACCGAAATGCTCTCTTCTAAAGGGGGAAGAGGGGAGGCGAAGAGAGCAGGAGATTACCCGTCCCGTTCTTGTCGCTACCCGTTATTGCTCAGGCGGCCTGCGATTTTGCCAGCCACTCGGCCAGGGCTTCCGAGCCACCAATGCGTTCACCGTTGACGAACACCTGCGGCACGGTCGATTCACCTGACACGGCGCGGATGGTCACCTCGTGGAAGTCGCGGTTCAGCACGAGCTCCTCGAAGTCGATACCGGCGTCACGCAGCATGCCCTTGGCGCGTACACAGTATTCACAACCTTCACGGCTGAACACGGTGACGTCGAGCGGCCTGGCCGCCTCCGGTGCAATGTAGTCGAGCATGGTATCGGCATCTGATACCTCGAACGGGTCGCCCGGCATATCAGGCTCGATGAACTGCTTTTCGATGACCCCGTCCTTGACCAGCATCGAGTAGCGCCAGGAGCGGTCACCGAAACCGAGGTCATTCTTCGGTACGAGCATGCCCATGCCACGGCTGAAGTCGCCGTTACCGTCCGGGATGAAAGTGACGTTTTCGGCATGCTGTTCCTTCTGCCATTCGTTCATGACGAAGGCATCGTTCACCGAGATACAGACCACCTCGTCGACACCGTGCTGCCTGAACAGCGGCGTCAGCTGGTTGTAACGCGGCACGTGTGTTGACGAGCAGGTCGGGGTAAATGCCCCCGGCAGTGAAAACACGATGACGGTCTTGCCCTTGAAGATTTCATCCGTCGTGACATCGATCCACTCATGGTTACGGCGGGTACGAAAAGTCACCTGGGGTACATTCTGGCCTTCACGATTCTCAAACATGGTTATCTCCTTGCAGTTGGTCAGATAGAAATTACACTTGTTGTACAAATTGCTGCGACGCTGTGGGTCTGGCCTTTTGCACGCGTTTCCACAGCTGTTCATGAAAGTGGTAGGCGACGGTGTTGATGGCCGGTTCGACCAGCGCAATGGCACCGCCGACCAGCACGCTACCGCTCATCAGGTAGCCCACGGTGAATGCCACCGTGAAATGCACTGCCGCGAAACTCATTGTCTTGGTCATCGCCTTATCCTCTCGTCTCATCCAGTTGAATACCGGCTACGGAAAGGATTATGGGGTCAGGCAAGAAATAGATAAAATCGTTTGTAACTATTCAAACGATAGGTTTGACCAATCATATAACTGGTCCGGCCCGCGACGAGTGCTGGCGGACGAAGGAGAGGCTATTTACGGGTAGTGGCCTTTTTCCGGGTGGTGGCAGGTTTCTTTTGCCGCTTGCCCGTGACGACCGTCTGCACGGTATTGGGCAGATTGGCAAGGATGATATCGGCGAAGGCCTGCAACGCGGCCCGCCGTGGGAAGCTGTGGCGGAATACGAGTGACACGCGCCGCGAGGCATGTGCCATGCTCAGTGGCTGCGCGACCACGCCGCTGCCCGTGGTCCAGGAGCCGCGCATTGCCAGAGCCGGCACGAGGGTGATACCGAAACCGGCGCCGACCAACTGGAGCAGCGTTTCCAGACTGGCGGCGCGCAGATCGGCCATCTCGCCCTGCGCCTGCCGTTCCTTTATATGGCAGACGTCCATCGCCTGTTTCGCCAGGCAGTGACCCTCGGCCAGCAACAGCAGGTTTTCCTTGTCCAGGTCGCGTCGCGTGATTTTCTCTTTCGCATAGAAGTCGTGCTTGCGCGGATAGGCGACCCAGAACGGCTCGTCAAACAGGGGCAGGCTTTCCAGGTCCTGTTCCTCGACCGGCGTGGCAAGCAGGGCGGCATCGATTTCGTGATTGCGCAGTCGCGTGAGCAGGGTATCGGTCAATTCTTCGGACAGCACGAGTTGCATCTGCGGGTGCTGTTTCTTCAATGGCGCCAGAATCAACGGCATCAGGTAGGGGCTCAGGGTCGGGATCGCGCCGATGCGCAGCGGCCCGGCCAGCGGATCCTGCTGGGCGCGCGCCAACTGCTCGATGGCATCGGCCTGTTCCATGATCTGTCGCGCATGGGCCAGGATGGCTTCGCCGACGGGCGTGATCTCCACCGTACGGCTGGTGCGTTCGAAAATGGCGACGCCGAGCTCTTCCTCGAGCTTCTTGATCTGTCCGCTCAGCGTGGGTTGGCTGACAAAACAGCGCTCTGCCGCCTTGCCGAAGTGATGGGTCTCGGCCACCGCAATGATGTATTTCAGGTCACGCAGGTTCATGCTCTTTACCAATAGGTGTTACCTATAACAACAGTATAAATAAACGATTTAAATTATCAATTCCGCAAGGCTATTGTAAGACCATGAAAACAGACAATAGCCAAACAAAATTTGATGCAATGCAGCACGACACAGTCCCTGTGGTGCTGATCCGCCACGCGCAGAGCCAGTGGAACCGGGAGAACCGTTTCACCGGCTGGGCGAACCCACCGCTGACAGAGGCCGGTATTGCCGAGGCGATACAGGCCGGCGAATGGTTGCATCGACACGGCTATCGTTTTGATGTGGCCTGGAGTTCCCGGCTGCAACGC
Source organism: Granulosicoccaceae bacterium (assembly GCA_050117725.1). Taxonomy (GTDB): domain Bacteria; phylum Pseudomonadota; class Gammaproteobacteria; order AKS1; family AKS1; genus JASFJH01. The sequence goes on from JASFME010000113.1 coordinate 6,006, forward strand.
GCCATCACCACGCTGGATATCCTGCTCGAACAAATCGGGCAACAGGACATTTCACGACAGCAGGACTGGCGTCTTAACGAACGTCACTATGGTGTGTTGCAGGGTGTCGACAAGGTCAAGGCCGCGGCACAGGTTGGTGAACAACAGGTATGGCGCTGGCGGCGAGGTTATGAGGACAAGGCCATGCCCCTGTTGAAGTCCGATCCGGCTCACCCGGGCAACGACCCGCTGTATGCCGACATCGCGCCACATCTGTTACCGGCGGTTGAAAACCTGGCCGAGACACGGGCGCGTGCCATGATGTTCTGGCAGGAACATGTGGCACCACGTATTAAAAGGGGCGAGCGTGTACTGATCAGCGCGCATGGCAATACGCTGCGGGCTATGCTCATGGACCTGGCGGGTATGAGTGTGCAACAGGTAGAAGGTTTTGAAATCCCTACTGCCACGCCCATCCTGTATCGATTTGATCATAATGGCCAGCCACTCGACTGGCGTTATCTGAATGGTGATCTCGATATGGCCAGGTCCGCATAGCATGGGCCTGTATTGCAGATAAAGGATATGGTATGAAAATACACTAGGGAAAAACCTGATACAGCGATCCCGGGACAATAACAAATGACAACCCTGTATACCGTTGGTCACAGTAACAGACCGCTTGAAGAGTTTATGACTTTACTCAAGCGGGCTGGCATCCAGACGCTGGTCGATGTGCGTGCCCGCCCGCAGTCAAAACATAACCCGCAATTCAATGAAGACAGTTTGCGGTCTGCCTGTGAAGCGGCAGGCATTATGTATCACTGGGCGGGGCGGCAACTCGGGGGCATGCGCAAGGCGTCTGGCGATTCGCCGCATATTGCGCTGGATGCGGGCTTGCGCGGCTATGCCGACTATATGCAGACCCCGGATTTTGAACGGGCGGCGAGCCAGTTAATCAATCCTGGTCGCAAGGCGCCTGTGGCCTTTATGTGCGCTGAAAAAGATCCCCTGCAATGCCACCGTTCATTAATCAGCGACTATTTATTGCTTCAAGGCGTCGAGGTGGTACATTTAATCGATAACGACAGGCAACAACCGCATATGTTGCGCCCGGAGGCGCGGCGTGAATCGGCGGCATTGATTTATGATCGCAATGTCACCGGCGAGCTGGATATTTGATAACAAGTCGAAAGAGAAGGGGGGCACTGTATGCAGGTCACTATTGTCCATGTGCATGTGAAAGCAGAAAACGTCGACGCCTTTATCGAGGCGACCCGCAAGAACTACGAAGCCTCTGTCCAGGAGGCGGGTAACCGGCGTTTTGATATCCTGCAGTCGAGTGATGACCCGACACGTTTTGCCCTGTACGAGGCCTACGCGACTGCCGGGGATGCTGCGGCGCACAAGAAAACCGCGCATTATCTCGAATGGCGCGAGACCGTGGCTGACTGGATGGCCTCACCCCGTTTGGGTATTCCCTATGATGCAATATTCCCTGACGCATAAGCAGACAGGTTTGAGATTATGAATCCCTT
>JASFME010000114.1:0-7417 GCA_050117725.1 Granulosicoccaceae bacterium
TCGTGATGCCATTCATAACGCTCAGGCTGGCTGGCGCAAGGTTGTCGCCAAGGCTGCGGAAATGGGTATACCGACACCGACCTTCTCCTCGGCACTGGCTTACTACGACGGTTATCGTAGTGCGCGGTTGCCGGCGAATTTGTTGCAGGCACAGCGTGACTACTTTGGCGCCCATACTTACGAACGACTGGATAAACCTCGCGGTGAAATGTTTCACACTGACTGGATTGGCAGCGGCGGGAATGTTTCATCAACCACCTATAATGTTTGATAATCGCTGGTAACAGCATGCCGGGTATGGTTGAACCATGTAGTTATGTGATCTTTGGCGCGACAGGCAACCTGTCGCGCCGCAAACTCATGCCGGCGCTGTACCACCTTGAAGCTGCCGGTTATTTACCCGAAGGCACCAGCATTGTTGCAGTAGGGCGGCGTGACTGGGATCGCCAGAACTGTATCAACGAAATTCGTGAATGGATTACGAGTCGGGCACGGGGCGGTATGGACGCTGCCGTGTTCGAGCGTTTTGCGCAGCGCCTGCATTATTTCAGGGGCGACCTGACTGACGGCGCCAGCTACCAGGCATTGAGTGAATTGTTTGCCAGCAATTCGGCCTTGCCGAAAAATATCGCGTTTTACATGTCGATCCGGCCATCGGATTTCAGCACGGTGATCCGTAACCTGAGCGCGGTTGGTTTGCTGGATGAGGGGCATGGCTGGCGGCGTGTGGTTGCGGAAAAACCGTTTGGTTATGATCTTGAAAGCGCACAGATCCTGCAGCGCAGTATGCAGAAGTACCTGGAAGAGCACCAGATATACCGCATCGATCACTACCTTGGCAAGGCTACGGTTCAGAACGTGCTGGTCTTCCGATTTGCCAACCTCCTTATGGAGCCGTTGTGGAACCGTAACTACATCGATCATATCCAGATCACACATTCCGAAGAATTCGGTGTCGGTGGGCGGGCTGATTACTATGATGGTGCCGGTGCCCTGCGTGACATGATCCAGAGTCATTTGCTGCAATTGATGACGCTTGTTGCCATGGAACCACCTGTATCGATGGAGCCGGAGGCGATGCGTGATGAAAAGGTCAAGGTGCTCAAATCGATCCGGCCTATCCCGCAAAACGCCGTGCATGCTCATGCCTTTCGCGCCCAGTATACGCATGGCGTGATGAATGGTGAACGTGTGCCAGGATATCTTGAAGAGGAAAATGTCCCGCACGACAGTGTTACCGAGACCTATGCAGCATTAAAGCTGTACATCGACAACTGGCGCTGGCGCGGTGTGCCGTTTTATTTACGTACTGGCAAACGCATGGCACGTGGTCAGTCGGCGGTGTCTATCCGTTTCAAACACCCGCCACAACAATTGTTCCGCAATACGCAAATTGAGCAGATGCACGCCAACTGGTTGCTGCTCGGGATCCAGCCACACGAATGCCTGCGTATGGAGTTATCGGTCAAGGAGCCCGGGCTGGAGATGAAAACCCGCACCACGAGCCTTGATGCAAGTTATCTGCGCGAAGGCGATGTCAAAACTGACGCCTATGAAGACCTGTTACTGGACATCATTGAAGGCGACAACACACTGTTCCTGCGGTACGATGAGGTCGAGTGGGCATGGCGCGTGGTCGATCCCGTGCTGAAGGTCTGGTCAATGGAACGGGAGTATATCAATACCTATCCGGCCGGGACCTGGGGACCGGCCGAGTCACGCCGCTTGTTCGAGCGCGAAGATCAAAAATGGCGCCACTCGCTGGTACCGGGTGACGGTGAAGAATAAAGGAAGTTCGAATGTCTCATGAGGGTATATCGCCGCAATGGTTGCGTTACGACACGGCCGATGCGGTGGCCGCCGCGACAGTGGCCTGCATTCTGGATTGCGCGCAACGAGCCATAGCAGAGCGCGGTGTATTTCGTCTGGTGCTGGCCGGTGGCACCACACCGAAACAGGCATACCAGCAACTGCGCGGCGCCGATACTGACTGGTCGCGCTGGGAAGTCTTCTTTGGCGATGAGCGTTGCCTGCCAGCCGATGACCCGGAGCGTAACAGCGTGATGGCCAGCGAGGCATTGCTGGATCATGTGCCGGTCCCGGCAGATAATATTTTTCCTATCACGGCGGAGCATGGAGCAGAAAGTGCCGCGCAGGCATACCGCAGTGTCATTGATTTGCACCTACCCTTCGACCTGGTATTGCTGGGCATGGGCGAGGACGGCCATACGGCCAGCCTGTTTCCCGGGCATGTCCATGATCAGAATGAAACAGTGCACGCCGTGCATAATGCCCCGAAACCACCGTCAGACCGTGTTTCACTGGGCGCTTCAGCGCTGGGTAATACTCATGAGTTGTTGATACTTGTCACGGGAAGTGGCAAGCAGGATGCGGTAAAGCGATGGCAGGCGGGTGAAGCCTTGCCAGTGACAGAAATCAACCCGGCACTTGCCAAGGTACTGATTGATGATGATGCCTGGCCGGAATAGCCGGTCGAGCATGTGAACCACGTCACTGTTTACGGATCGTTAACTGGTTATGTCGGGAATATACCTTATACATAGGTATTGGACAGACAAAGGGAGCTGTTTATGTCTCAATCTTCAGTCATTGTTGATTCGATGCATCAGGCGATGCAGAAGAACCCGATTTTCGGAGAACTGCTAACCGCAGAGGATCGGGAATATCTGCTAAAACATGGCACTGTACATGCCGTAACTGCCGGGACAGTTTTATGCAAACAGTACCAGCGTGATTCCAGTGTGTACGTACTTATCAATGGTGTCGTCGAGGTCACCGAGCAAATTAATAATAAAACCATCTCGCTTGGAAAGTTGTATTCCGGTGAGGTGTTTGGTGAGATTGCGGCGCTATTCATGATGCCGCGTATTGCCACGGTAACGGTCGCCAAGCCGTCGGTCGTTCTCGAGATTCCCGGTGAGGTGCTGGATGAACTGGTTGAGCGGGTGCCTGTGCTGCGCGACGCTGTGTTCGAGCGTTACCGCGATCGGACTATTCAGACTGCCTTGAAGTCAGTGCGTATATTTGCCGGTCTGGACGATGACACGATACGTGAGATGGCCGGTAAAGCAACCATTGTAACCGCCAAGAAGGGCGATGTATTGATCCGTGAAGGTGAACCAGGTGATGCTTTTTATATCATTAATTATGGTGTGGCCCGCGTCTATACGCATATTCATGGCAACCCCCTGAACCTGGCCTTGTTGCGGGCAGGGGATTATTTTGGGGAATGGTCATTGTTGACCAACTCACCACGTGCGGCTACGGTTGCCGCCGTTACCCAGATGGAGGTGGTGCGCATGGGTAGTGAGGAGTTTATGGATTTGATAGACAAGTTCCCGGACATTCGCACCAGTATTGATCAGATTGCACATGAACGTAACTCACGTACCAGGTATGCGCGTAGCGCGCCGGAATCAGCCCAGGATATACAGGTGATACTGCGCGAGATTGAACACATTCTGGTATTGGAGCATGAGACGGCAGGAAATTAGGTTACAGAAACACGCACCAACGCCAAATAAATAACAATAAACAACAAGGGAAAAGCTATGTCAGAGCTGACATCATCCGCCGCATGGCAGGCATTGTCGCAGCATCATGAGCAGATCGGCAACGCGCATATGCGTGATCTGTTTACTAACGACTCGCAGCGTTTTGCCAGATTTTCCATGCGGTTTGAAGACATCCTGCTCGATTACTCGAAAAATATTATCACGCAGGACACCATCGATCTGCTTATGGACCTGGCGCGACAGGCCGGTGTCGAAACATGGCGCGAGCGGATGTTTTCAGGGGAGAGGATCAATACTACCGAAGATCGTGCCGTGTTACATGTGGCACTACGTAATCGCAGTAACACACCGATCATGGTGGATGGTGAAGATGTGATGCCAGCCGTGAATGCCGTGCTCGACAAGATGCAGAATTTTTCTGCACGTGTACGTAGCGGTGAATGGCAGGGGTATACCGGCAAACGTATGCGCGATATCGTCAACATCGGTATCGGTGGCTCGGACCTTGGCCCGGTCATGGTCACCGAGGCGCTCAAGCCGTATGGCCATCCGGATCTGCGTGTGCACTTTGTTTCTAACATTGATGCGACGCATATGGTGGAGACACTCAGGCAGTGCGACCCGGAAAGCACGCTGTTTATTGTTGCCTCGAAGACTTTTACCACCCAGGAAACTATTACCAATGCTGAAACGGCCCGCAACTGGTTGCTCGAAGCCCACGGTGACGAGGCTGCGGTGGCCAGGCACTTTGTCGCGTTATCGACCAATGCCGAGGCCGTGGCAAACTTCGGCATCGATACCGACAACATGTTCGAATTCTGGGACTGGGTGGGTGGCCGTTATTCATTATGGTCCGCCATCGGCCTGCCGATCGTGTTGTATATCGGTTTCGATAATTTCGTCGAGTTGCTGGGTGGTGGCCATGATATGGACGATCATTTTCGTAACGCTCCACTGGAACAGAATATGCCGGTGATCATGGCCATGCTCGGTATCTGGTATAACAATTTTTATGGTGCGCAGACGCTGGCTATCTTGCCGTACGATCAGTACCTGCACCGGTTCTCCGCTTATTTCCAGCAGGGAGATATGGAGAGTAATGGCAAGTCGGTTGACCGTGACGGCCATCGTGTCGATTACACGACCGGTCCGGTGATCTGGGGTGAACCGGGTACGAACGGCCAGCACGCCTTCTACCAGCTTATTCACCAGGGCAAGAAGCTGATCCCCTGTGACTTTATTGCCCCGGTTGAAAGCCATAACCCGGTCGGCGAGCATCATGCGATCCTGCTGTCGAACTTCTTTGCCCAGACCGAGGCGCTGATGAAGGGCAAGACCGCTGATGAGGCGCGCGCGGAACTCGAGGCCGAAGGTATGAGTGGTGAGGCGCTGCTGGCATTGTTGCCGCACAAGGTATTCGAGGGCAACCGGCCGACCAACTCGATCATGCTACAAAAGATCACGCCGCGTGCCCTGGGTAGACTGATTGCCCTGTATGAACATAAAATCTTCGTGCAAGGCGTCATCTGGAATATCAATTCCTATGACCAGTGGGGTGTGGAGCTTGGCAAACAGCTGGCCAGGGTAATCCTGCCGGAACTGTCCGGAAGCAACAGTGTCGCTTCACATGATAGTTCGACCAATGGCCTGATAAACCATTACAAGGCATCACGACCATGACGGATGATCAGAAAAAACTCAGCAAGGATGAATGGCGGGCACGGCTCACGCCCGAGCAGTTCACAGTCTGTCGTGAACAAGGTACCGAACACGCCTTTACCGGCAAGTATTATGACTGCAAGACACCGGGCACCTACAAATGCGTGTGCTGTGGTGCAGCACTGTTCAGTTCGGCGGCCAAGTTTGATTCCGGGACGGGCTGGCCTAGCTTCTGGCAACCGCTCGAGCAGGACAATGTTGAATCGACTGTTGACCGCAGCCACGGCATGGTACGCGAGGAAGTGCATTGCAAACAATGCGGGGCACATCTCGGGCACGTATTCCCGGATGGACCCCAACCGACAGGCCTGCGTTACTGCATCAACTCGGTCGCGCTGGACCTGGATGAAAACCAATCATGACCTGGAGGTGTAACATGTATCGTATCGCAGCAGTGTGTGTGTGTTTACTGGCTTTTGTGACAGGTGTGCAGGCCGCCGTACAGGGCAAGGAAGTCAGCTACCGTGAAGGTGATACCGTGCTCAAGGGCTACATGGCCTGGGATGATGACGTCAAGGGTAAACGACCGGGCGTGTTGGTCGTACACGAATGGTGGGGACATAACGACTATGCCCGTGACCGTGCCCGCATGCTGGCCAGCCTCGGTTATACCGCGCTGGCCGTAGATATGTATGGTGATGGCAAGACCGCGGCCCATCCGGATGATGCGAAAAAGTTCTCCAGTGCTGTCGGTGGTAACCTGTCGCTGGCGAAGGCGCGTTTTGTTGCGGCACTGAATGTGCTGACCTCACACCAGACCGTCGATGCCAGCAAGACCGCGGCTATTGGTTACTGCTTCGGTGGCGGCATGGTGTTACAGATGGCGCGGCAGGGCGTTGACCTGGATGGTGTGGTCAGTTTCCATGGCAGCCTCGGTACGGGCAGCCCCGCGCAGCCGGGCGCGGTCAAGGCGCAGGTGCTCGTGTATAACGGTGCGATGGACCCGTTTGTCAATCCGGAACAGATAGGCGCCTTTAACCAGGAGATGGCCGCGGCCGGCGTGACTTACTCCTTTGTTAACCTGCCGGGTGCCAAGCACTCCTTTACCAGGCCGGGCGCGGATGAAGTCGGCAAGAAGTTCGGTCTGCCGCTTGCGTATAACAAGGCGGCCGATGAAAAATCCTGGCAGGGTATGCAGGCGTTCTTCAAGGAACTGTTTGCCGACTAGCAGGTGACAATACGGCAGGGCAGTGCGCGATCAGCCCGTGCGTTTCAGGATCACCGCGGCGAGTGGTGGCAGGGTAACCACGATTGAATGTGCCCGCCCCATCCAGCTTTGCTGCTGGCTGTCCAGACCGGCACCGTTACCGAGATTGCTGCCGGCGTAATGGCCTGAATCGGAATTGAAGATTTCCTGGTAATAGCCCGGTTCGTCGACACCGATGCGGTAGCCGTAGCGCGGTATTGGCGTGAAGTTGAACAGGGCAATCAGGGTTTCGCCTTCACCACGACGCAGATAGCTCAGCACAGACTGTGATGAGTCATGGCAGTCAATCCACTCAAAGCCGTTCTGGGTAAAGTCATCGGCATGCAGCGCCGGGTGTTCCCGGTTGAGGTGGTTCAGGTCAGCGACACAGCGCTTCAGGCCGGCATGCAATGGATAGTCCAGAAGATACCAGTCGAGTTCCCGATCATGATCCCATTCGGCACCCTGGCCGAATTCACAACCCATGAATATTAACTGTTTGCCGGGGTGCGTGAACTGGAAGGCATACAACAGGCGCAGGTTGGCAAAACGCTGCCATTCATCACCACTCATCTTGTACAGGAGTGATGACTTGCCATGCACGACTTCATCGTGCGAGAAAGGCAGAATAAAATTCTCGTTAAATGCGTACAGCAGGCCGAAGGTCAGGCTGTTGTGATGATAGGTGCGAAAGATCGGGTCGAGTCTCATGTAATCGAGAACATCATGCATCCAGCCCATGTTCCACTTCATGGAAAAGCCCAGTCCTCCGACATAGATCGGTCGCGAAACCATCGGCCAGTCGGTCGATTCCTCGGCCATGATCATGGTGCCCGGGTATTGCTCATGGGTCACCGTGTTCAATTCACGCAGAAACTCGATGGCCTCGAGGTTTTCACGTCCACCGTACCGGTTAGGCAACCAGTCACCTGCCTCACGGGAATAGTCGAGGTATATCATTGATGCTACGGCATCG
>JASFME010000115.1:0-7341 GCA_050117725.1 Granulosicoccaceae bacterium
CTCAAACCGCAAGCTGATGACCGGGCGCTGGAGATAGGAACCGGCTCAGGCTACCAGGCAGCGGTCCTGGCTGAACTGGCCAAGGAGATCTATAGCATCGAGATCATCGATGCCCTTGGTGAAAGAGCGCGTTCACGACTGCAAGCCTTGCACTACGAGAATATCGAGGTACGCACAGGTGATGGCTATTATGGCTGGGACGAACATGCCCCTTTCGATGTCATCATCGTTACTGCAGCTGCAAGTCATATCCCACCACCCCTGATCCGGCAACTGAAACGCGGTGGTCGCATGGTGATCCCGATCGGCGGTCAGTTCATGGTGCAGCAACTCGTGTTCGTGGAGAAAGACCATGACGGCAAGGTGACCACCCGGCAGATTATGCCGGTTATGTTCGTACCATTGACAGGTAAACACTGAAGACGGAATGCGAAGCACGACTGCAACAGCCCAGTATGTGCCGCGCCTTTCCATCGCGCTCGTCTCGGCCAGTGCCCTTGCCTATGAGATCATTCTGATGCGGCTGTTCTCTATTGCGCAGTGGCATCACTTCGCCTACATGATCATCAGCCTGGCGTTGCTCGGCTTTGGCGCAAGCGGCACTTTCCTGTCGCTGGTCGGCGCACGACTCTTGCCATACTTCAGGGTCAGCTACCTGGCCAATATTGTCCTGTTCGGCAGCACTGCCCTGCTTTGTTACCTGCTTGCCGAGCAGGTATCGTTTCACCCGGACGAGATGCTGTGGGACCCGCAACAGGCGCTGAAACTGTTGCTGATTTATGTGTTGCTCGCATTGCCTTTCTTTTTCGCAGCCAACGTCATTGCCCTCGCCCTCTTCCGATATCGCGAGCAGATCACGCGTGTCTATGCATTCGACCTGTTTGGCGCCGGGCTGGGCAGCCTCGGCATTGTCTTGCTGCTGTTTGTGTTTATGCCCGCTACGAGTCTGCAGATCATCAGTGCACTGTCCCTGGCGGCCGCGGCAGTGGCCTGCCGGGAACTGCGTGATAGCACTGCAACGATACGCCCGGCAGGCAAGCAATGGTTGCTCGTTTTGCTTGTTCTGCTCCCCATACTGCCTTTCCTCGCGCCGAAGAGCTGGACTGCACCGGTTATCTCACCCTACAAGGGTCTCCAGCAGGCTTTGCAGATCAGCGGCACGCAGATCATCGCCGAGCATTCCAGTCCCCTGGGACTGCTTAGCGTGATCGAAAGCCGACACGTTCCGTTACGCCATGCCCCCGGCCTGAGCATCCATGCCACGACTGAACCACCGCCACAGCTCGGCGTATTCACCGACGGCGATGCCATGACGGCAATCACCCGCGATACGGGAAAACGGGAAGACTTCGTCTACCTGGATCAGCTGACCTGGGCCCTGCCCTACCATCTTGGCCGACCACAACGGGTACTGGTGCTGGGTGCCGGGGGTGGCAGCGATGTGATGCAGGCCCTGTACCACGGTGCCCGCCACATCGACGCGGTAGAGTTGAACCCGCAAATGGCCAGTCTCGTCAGCAGGGACTACGCAAGCTTTGCCGGGCATCTCTATGAACAGCCAGCCGTCAAGCTGCATCTTGCCGAGGCGCGCGGCTTTGTTGCAGGCAGCGCGGATCGCTATGACCTGATCCAGCTGGCCATGCTGGATGCCTTCGCCGCTTCCTCCGCCGGGCTGTATGCCCTGAGCGAGAATTATGTCTATACCGTCGAGGCCCTCAAGGAATACCTGGCGCACCTCAGGCCTGGCGGCTACCTCGTGCTGAGCCGCTGGATCAAGCTGCCGCCACGGGACACACTGAAACTGTTTGCGACGAGTATCGAGGCACTCAAACGATCCGGGGTCGATTCGCCTGAACAGCAATTGATCCTGATACGTGGCTGGCAGACCAGCACCTTGTTGATCAAAAATGGGCCGGTTACAGCCGCCGAGCTCTCAACTTTGCGAGAATTCTGTTCAGCGCGTGCTTTCGATGTCGCTTACTATCCGGGCATGCCGGCCAACGAGGCCAACCGCTATAACATCCTGCAACAACCCTATTTTTATCAGGCCGCCCGCGCGCTGTCAGGCAGTGAGAGTGAGACCTTTCTGAAAGACTACAAGTTCGATCTGCAGCCGAGTACCGACGATCGCCCCTACTTCTTCAAGTTCTTCAAGTGGCAGGCACTGCCCGAGATCCTGGCGTTGCGTTCACAGGGTGGCCTGCCGCTACTGGAGTCGGGTTACCTGATACTCGCGGCGACGCTGCTGCAGGCCACGCTGGTCAGTGTCGTGTTGATCCTGCTGCCACTGTGGTTCTTCCGCCGGCGCGCGTTGCAGGCGCAAGGCAGTACCAGCCGGACAAAAGTGCTGATCTATTTTTTCGCTATTGGTCTTTCCTTTCTGTTTCTCGAGATCGCCTTCATCCAGAAGTTCATTCTGTTTCTGAGTCATCCACTCTACGCCGTGGCGGTCGTGCTCACGGCGTTTCTGGTCTTTGCCGGTCTGGGCAGCGGCTATGCAAAACGTCTACGCTCACGCCATGGCAGTCACAGGTCGGCCATTCTGGCAGTGACGGCCATCATCCTGCTCGGCGTGATATATATCCTGCTACTCGACCCCGTGTTTGCGACATTGAGGGGGCTGGCGGATCCGGTGAAGGTGGCCATTGCCATTGGCCTCATCGCGCCACTGTCCTTCAGCATGGGGATGCCTTTCCCCCTGGCCCTGACAGATGTCGGTGTCGGCGCACCCGGACTCATTCCCTGGGCCTGGGCGGTAAACGGCTGTGCCTCGGTCATCAGTGCCATGCTGGCGACACTGCTGGCCATTCATTTCGGTTTTACCGTGGTCGTGATACTGGCGCTGATCCTGTATGGCATTGCCGCGCTATCATTCCCGCGTGCATAGTGCACAGGCAGTCATTCGATTTGTCGGCATGTGCTTGTTAACATCCTGCTAAACAAGAGAAGGAAACGATGGCACAATCCAGTCAAACAGGGCGCTTTTACCCCCGGCCGTTGAAATACCTGAGCGGCTACCTGGACAAGCTGATCAAGGGACGTCTGTGGCTCAAGGTCAGTATCGGCATGGTGCTGGGCATCACCACTGGCATCCTGCTGGGTCCCACCGTCGGCCTGGTGGAACCGCGCACTGCCTACACCCTCGGCAACTGGCTGGCGCTGCCCGGGCAGTTGTTTCTCATCCTTATCCAGATGATCGTCATCCCGCTCGTGTTCGCCTCGGTGATCCGTGGTCTGGCTGCGGGTGAAAACCTGGAACAGTTGCGCCGCCTGGGACTGCGCGTGGCCATCTATTTCGTGCTCACCACCACCGTGGCCATCAGCATCGGCCTGGCGGTGGCGCTTGTCATCAAGCCCGGCCAGTATATCGACAGCGATATGGTGCAGCAGGCCATGGGCAGCGAACAGGCAATGGCGATCCCCTCTGAAACACTCGAGATGCCAGGACTCGGAGATCTGCCGCAGAAGCTGATCACGATACTGCCGAGCAATCCGCTTACCTCGATGGTGGAAGGACAGATGTTGCAGGTCGTGCTGTTCGCCGTCATCTTCGGCATGGCGCTTGTCATGATGGCGCCGCAGCAGTCCCGGCCACTGCTGGACGTACTGGGCTCATTGCTCGAAGTATGCATGACCGTGGTACGTGTCGCCATGCGTCTGGCCCCTTATGCCGTGTTCGGCCTGATGACCCAGCTCACCACGAAGATCGGTCTCGAAGCCCTGCTCGGCATGGCCGTGTATGTCGGCACGGTGCTATTGGGACTGGCACTGCTGCTGTGTTTTTATCTTGTGCTGGCATTTTTCATCGGCCGCATCCGGCCAACCGGTTTCCTCCGTGCTGCCCGCGAGGTCATGCTGCTGGCATTCTCTACCTCCAGTTCCGCCGCGGTGCTGCCGCTTACCATCAGGACGGCACAGGACAAGCTTCACATCAGGAGTTCGGTCTCCCAGTTTGTCATCCCGCTTGGCGCGACCATCAACATGGATGGCACCGCCCTGTACCAGGGCGTGGCCGCTATCTTCCTCGCCCAGGTATTTGGCGTGGATATCGGCACCGGCGGCATGCTGCTCATCATCATCACCGCGGTGGGCGCCTCCATCGGCGCACCCGCCACCCCCGGCGTGGGTATCGTCATCCTTGCGCTCGTACTGGAATCGGTAAATATACCCGTGGCCGGTATCGCCCTCATCATGGGCGTGGACCGCATGCTGGACATGAGCCGCACCTCCATCAACGTGTGCGGTGACCTTGTCGCCAGCACGGTGATGGACCGCTGGCTGCCTGGCGAAAGTGAACCGGCCCTGCCCGAAACAGAACCTGTAACAGAAACCCCGCGCACAGGGTAATTACAGGAGCACATGTTACAGATTGTGATGATGCATGTTTTTCAATCAACGAATTAACACTGTAAACTGCAAACAAGCATTGGCTGTACTAACTTTGCTGTCGATATGAAGCGTTAACCGCAACAACAGAGGTACGTGACATGGCCAGGTCAGACGCATTGCTCACCACCAGCGGGATCAAAACCCTCTATAACAAGACTATAGATGTGGTATTTGCAATCATCCTGCTGTTTATCACCCTGACCATGATCATCGGTGTGGTACGCCTGTTCTACCGGGTGGGGGCACTGTTCGAGCAAGGCGGTATCACCGGCAACTACCTGTATATCTTCTCGGATGTCCTCACCCTGTTCATTCTCATCGAACTGTCCCGTTCGCTGATGGAATATTTCAGCTCACACCGGCTGCGCCTGACCCCCATCATCGATGCCGGCATCGTCTTCGTCCTCCGGCATATCATGATTGAGCTTTTCAATCATAAACTGGATACCGCCAGCATCTACGCCCTCAGCGTGCTCTTGCTGGCGCTTGGCGCCATCCGTATCGGCGCCTCCATCGACTTTAAACACATGCAAACGGCAACGCATCACGGCAGCGTTGGAGAATCGCACACACCTCGTTGAAACAGGCAGGCCTTATAAGTCTGTTGTTGACAGAACATTACGGGAGTAACTAGCGTTGGCTGATCCTCATCACGCAGACATGTCCTGGCACACACACGACAGCGAAGCCGTATTCGAGAAGATGGCTTCGTCTGCAGAGGGCCTGTCGCAACAGGAGGCACAGAGCCGTCTGCAGCAATACGGTTCCAATCGTCTGCGCCCGGCGAAGAAAAAAGGCCCCCTGGCACGCTTTCTCGCGCAATTTCATAATGTCCTTATCTATGTGCTGCTGGGCTCCGGCGCCGTCACTGCCCTGCTCGGTCACTGGGTGGACAGCGGTGTCATCTTCGGTGTGGTCGTCATTAATGCCGTGATCGGTTTCATCCAGGAAGGCAAGGCAGAAAAGGCACTGGAAGCCATCCGCAACATGCTCTCCCATCAAGCGCTGGTAAAGCGTGATGGCCGCTTTGTCAGCCTTGCCGCCGAACAGCTGGTACCCGGTGACATCGTCGCCTTGCAATCCGGCGACAAGGTGCCGGCTGATTTACGCCTGTTCAAAATCCGTGAACTGCGTATCGAAGAGGCCATGCTCACCGGCGAATCGGTACCGGTGGAAAAAACCGTACAACCGGTAGCCGAACATGCCAGCATCGGTGATCGCAAATGTCTTGCCTATTCCGGTACGCTGGTCACGTACGGACAAGGTCAGGGTGTTGTCGTCGCCACCGGGGATCGCACCGAGATCGGCCGCATCAGCGGCATGCTGCGCGAGGTCCAGACACTTACCACACCATTGCTGCGGCAAATGGCAACGTTTGCCAAGTGGCTCACGATCGCCATCGGCATTATCGCCGCCGTTACCTTTGCCTACGGCGTGCTGTTTCAGGATTACTCTGCGGGTGACATGTTTCTTGCCGCCGTGGGGCTGGCGGTGGCCGGTATTCCGGAGGGCTTGCCCGCAATCATGACCATCACCCTGGCCATCGGTGTGCAGAGTATGGCCAGGAAACACGCCATCATCCGCCGCCTGCCGGCCGTGGAAACCCTCGGTTCCGTCACGGTTATTTGTTCGGACAAGACCGGCACCCTCACCCGCAACGAGATGACCGTGCAGACTGTAGCCACCTCTGCCGGAACCTGCGAGGTCAGCGGTGCCGGTTACGATCCCCACGGCAGCTTCAGCCTGGATGGCAAGGACATTACCCCGCAGGAGTTTCCACTCCTGCATGAAGTGTCACTGGCAGCGCTGTTGTGCAACGATGCCACCTTGTCAGAAGTCGACGGACAGTGGCAGATGCAGGGCGACCCGACCGAAGGCGCACTTGTGACACTGGCGCTGAAGGCAGGTCTTGAACACAATTACTGCCAGAGCCAGTATCCGCGCACCGACGCGATCCCCTTCGAATCACAGCACCGCTTCATGGCCACCCTGCATCATGACCATGCCGGTCATGGCTTTGTCTACCTCAAGGGTGCGCCGGAACGCGTGCTGGAAATGTGCCATCAGCAGCGCATGCGCGGTGAGGATGTCTCCCTGGACAAGGCGTACTGGGAAGCCGTCATGCACAGCATGGCCAGCCGTGGCCAGCGCTTGCTGGCTATCGCCTTCAAGCCGGAAATGGCCGAACGGCAAACGCTTGCCTTCAGTGATGTGGAAGCCGGACTGACCCTGCTGGCGATAGTCGGCATCATCGACCCGCCCCGCGAGGAGGCTATCCAGGCAGTGCATGCCTGTCAGGCGGCCGGTATCAGGGTGAAGATGATTACCGGCGACCATGCTGTCACCGCCCGTGCCATCGGTGCACAGATGGGCATTGGTGACGGTGCCACGGTAATCAACGGTACCGAGCTGGATACCTGTAACGAACAGCAACTGCAAGCAGCCGTACAACACTCGGATATCTTTGCTCGAGTCTCCCCGGAACAGAAACTGCAGCTGGTCACCGCCCTTCAGGCCGCAGGCGAGGTGGTTTCCATGACCGGTGATGGCGTCAATGATGCGCCGGCATTGAAGCGCGCCGATGTGGGTGTGGCCATGGGACTCAAGGGCACCGAGGTTGCCAAGGAAGCAGCGGAGATGGTACTCACAGATGACAACTTTGCTTCCATTGCTCACGCCGTAGAGGAAGGCCGGACCGTTTACGACAATCTGAAAAAATCCATCCTGTTCGTGCTGCCCACCAACGGTGGCGAAATGCTCACCATCATCGGCGCCATTCTGCTTGGCCGCATGTTACCCATCACCCCGGTACAGATCCTCTGGATCAACATGATCACTGCCGTCACCCTGGCACTGACCCTGGCCTTCGAGCCGCCGGAACATAATGTCATGCAGCGTCCGCCACGCGCCCCCAGGGAGCCCTTACTGTCCGGCTTTCTTGTCTGGCGCATT